>VGKF01000001.1 GCA_016867175.1 Candidatus Omnitrophota bacterium
AACATATAATCAGCTTTAAGACAAACATAATAAGCTTATGTCAGAAGAACCCCTAGCGGCTAAAGAGAGAATTCTACGCCCTCCTTTTTATCTGGTAAGGGCGCTCAGGCTTCCTTTTGTAAGCGCAAGCCTGCTGCCTTTCCTCCTGGGGTCCCTTATAAATAAAGATGTCTTCCATTTTTCTATCTTCTTTTTAGGCTTAACCTCAGCAATCTCTACCCACCTGAGCGCAAACCTCTTAAATGACTACGCGGATTCAAAGTCAGGCGTAGATTGGCAGGAGAGGCAATTTTACGGTTTTTTTGGAGGCTCAAAACTTATACAGCAGGGTATTTTTAGCGAAAGGTTCTACCTGTTGCTGGGGGGATTATTCCTTGCTATATCCGCTGGTTGCATTTTTATTTTAACCTTTTTGCTAAAAGACCTAAGGGTCGCAGGTTATTACAGCATTATTATATTCCTAGGGATTGCCTATTCCCATAAACCGCTGCAGCTGGCTTATCGTTATTTAGGAGAGCTGGTAATATTTCTCCTCTTTGGCCCGGCCCTGGTTATGGGAGGGTATTTTCTGCAGACAGGGATCTTTCCTGATATAAAAAGCCTCTTGGTTTCGCTACCTATGGGGCTATTGGTCTCCGGCATACTCTTTGCCAATGAAATACCGGATTATCCTCAAGATAAAAAGTGCGGCAAAAATAATTTAGTATCCCTGCTTGGTCCAAAGCGTTCATACCTAATATACCTTTTAATAAATTTTGCTGCATTTTTTACTATAGCTTTAAATATTAACCGAGGTTATTTCAGCCGCTGGGCATATCTTTCCTTTTTGTTTATACCTCTGGTTTTGCGGGCGGGATTTATTTTAAGGGAAACTCAAGAAAAGATAAGGCTAGTAGAATCTTCTAAAATAGCCATCGCTACGCATATCTTTGTAAGTATCTTACTGATAGCAGATCTTTTACTATGAAAAAAATATTGATTATAGGGGCTGGCTTTGCCGGCCTTGCCGCTTGCAGGATATTGAAGCGCATAAAAAAAGAAGCGCAGCTGGTAATAATCGATAAAAACAGCTATTCTAATTTCCTACCCCTGCTTCCTGATGTGTTTGGCCGAAGAATTAACCCTGATTTTTTAGTTTGGCCCTTAGATAGGCTGGAGAAAGGAGGAGTCAGTTTTATAAACGAAGAGGTGCTAGCCTTGAATCTGGCTAATAAGGAGGCCTCTACTGTTAATAACAGGATAAGCTATGATTATCTGTTGCTAGCCTGCGGCTCAGAGACTAATTTCTATGGCAATGATATGATCAGGCAGCGCGCGCTTAAGCTCGATGATGCCCATAATGCGCAGGAAATAACCGCTGCCCTTAAAAATAAAAATTTTGGCTCCTGCCTTGTTGCCGGAGGCGGATATACCGGCATAGAGATATCCTGCGGCCTGAGGGCGTATTTTGATAGCAGGGGAATGGATAAAAAAATAATTATTGTGGAGCGTGCCCCGCAAATACTAGGGCCCCTGCCTTCATGGATGCGGGATTATGTATTGGAAAACCTAAGCAAATTAAATATCCGAGTATTGAGCGGAGTTTTTATCGATAGCGCGGAGAAAGATTCCATCCGCTTATCCTCCGGAGAGATTTTAGAAAGACCTCTCTTTATCTGGGCTGCCGGGGTTAAGGCCCCGGGCTTTATCCAGAATTTAAATATAGAAAAAACCACTCAGGGCAGGATTAAGGTAGACGAACATCTCTCTTTTGCCCAGGGTTGCTTTGCAGCCGGAGATGTAGCGAATTTTTCTTATAAAGATAATTTTTTAAGGATGGCAGTGCAATTTGCCATAACCGAGGGGGAATTGGCTGCGCATAATATCAACAGCTCTATAAGGGGCCGGCCGCTTAAGAAATACAGGCCGCTAGATTTAGGATATGTCATACCTATGGCTAATAACCGTTCCTGCGGCAGGGTCATGGGTTTTGAGGTTAGGGGTTTCCTTGCTACATTCTTACATTACTCTATGTGCATTTACCGTTCCTTAGGCTTTAAGAATAAATTTGGCCTATTAGCTGAATTACTAAAAGGAGGTGGCCGATGTTAAATCTAGGCATCTTGATTCTCAGGCTTGGTTTAGGTATAATGTTCTTTGCCCATGGGATACAGCATGCTTTTGGTAAGCTCGGAGGCTCAGGGCTAGAGGGGTTCTCTAAGATGCTTTCCGGCCTGGGGTTCTCTCCGGCAATATTATGGGCCTACTTGGCAGCATACACTGCTTTTATCGGTGGGTTATGCCTGATCGCAGGTTTATTCACCAGGGCTGCCAGCCTTGCCTTGCTTATCTTTATTATAGTGGCGGCAGTTAAGGTGCATCTAGCCAAGGGATTTTTTATCATGTCAGGCGGCTTTGAGTATAACTTTGTGATAGCCTGCGGATGTCTGGCGCTTATATTTTTAGGAGCGGGTAAATTTAGCATTCTGGATAAATTTTAGAGAGTGGGAAAAAGGCTCATTTTAATCTCGCTTATATTTATTATTACCTTTTACTTATCAGCCCAGGCGCAGGAAGATAAGAAAGAAGAGGCCCTGCCTTCTGGTATGGAGAAGATGAAAGTCGGACGCACAACTGAGCTGGTTGTGCCGGTAGGTACAAAGACATATAAGAAGGGAGACCTGGTAGTTTTAGAGAGCGCTGGCGAATATGTAGCCAGAAGATTTGCAGAGATGGAGGAGCGGCTGCTCAGGATCGAGGCAAGAGAAGAAGAGCTTGCAGAGAAGATAGAGAAAATAGATGCAATGTTTATTCAGATTCAGCAGGAACTTTTAAATTCGACAAAAGAACAGGAGGAGTAGTGGGCGAGGTATATTTAACCAAGGCGGGTTATCAGAAGCTATCGGAAGAGTTGGAGTATCTTAAGACTACCAAGCGCAGGCAGCTGGCCAAGGCAGTGGGTGAGGCCAGGGCACACGGAGATATCAGCGAGAACGCCGAATACGATGCTGCTAAAGATGCGCAGGGGATGAATGAGAAAAGAATATTCGAACTCCAGGAAAAACTTGCCAACGCGCGCATCCTAGAAGACGATATGCCAAGCGATGAAGTGCTGGTAGGTGCCAAGGTCAAGCTCCTAGACCTGGACTCCGAAGAAGAGCTAGAGTATACGATAGTTTCTGAATTAGAGGCTGATTATACCCAGAACAAAATCTCTGTTACTTCTCCTGTAGGCCAAGGCCTGTTGAACCATAAGGAGAATGAAAGCGTAGAAATAAAGATACCTGCCGGGATCTTAAAGTATAAGATATTAAAAATATCCAGGGAATAAGGCTTACCGCTGGAGAGCAGAGATTGTTCTACCTTCCGTGGCTGGCGGGGGACAATCAGCTATTTTGCTGTTTTCCAGCGGCCCTTATATAAAAGAAGGAAACTAGTGTACCGCAAATACTCAGGGCAGGATAGAAGGAAATATCAGCGCCTGGATCTAAATATCATACTAATCTACCGCGTCAACGAGCCTATCTTTGTGCGCATGCAGGTAGGGGATCGAGAGATCGAGGCGACCATGATTAACTTGAGTGAAGGCGGGATGGGCTTCCTGAACGATTATAATATACCCTTAGGGACTGAGCTTTTTATAAAATTTACCCTCTCTAAGATGGATAAAGAAGGCCATATTACCTTTCATGGACCTATGCAGATTATCGCAGAGGTGCGCTCTAATGTAGCGCAGGAGAAGGGTGAATACCGTCTAGGGGTTTGTTTTACCAAGATAAAATTACAGGACAAGGGCGGAATAACCGATTTTGTAAAGACTGCCCTGGGTCTTTAAGCAAGGAGGAGACATCATGCGCTTGAAGTATATGGGCTGGCTGTGGTTAATCCTATTGTTTTTGGCGCCGGCAGCGTATGCCCAGATAGAATCAGAGTCCTACATAAGATATCTCCCGGAACGCTCAGCAGAGACTATCTCCGGTAAGGTGGGGATTACCCAGGCAGAGAGCGAGTGCGCTTACGAATATAAGGCCTTTGATAAGTTGCCGGTTAAATTCTCGCTGGGTACGCAGTATATCGGGATTAAAAATACTACCGCTGTTAAGTTGCCGGCGCGCTTAATCGGGCTGACTACAGACGTAGAAACTACGCTCCCTTTCTTTAGATTTGATAAGACCTATCTACGCCTAGGGATAAGCCCTTCTTTCTACGCGGATGACTGGGATTTTCCTGCCTCTGCTTTTCGTATCCCGCTACGCTCGTTTTTAATATATCTACCCAATCCTCAATGGACATTTTTGGCCGGCCTGGCAGTCTATCCTGATTTCGAAAGAAAGGTTCTGCCGCTCCTGGGCTTTATCTATAAACCCAACGGAAAACTCAGCTTTAATATCATACCTAAACGGCCGAATATAAATTATTCCCTGAATGAGAAACTCGCTCTTTTTATAGAAGGGGGAGCGGCAAGCAGTGAATTCGAGGTAGATAAGGGCGATGCTAAGAATACGGTACTGCTCTATAAAGAGAACCGCCTAGGCTTAGGGGCAAAATTCACTCCCCGGCCTAATATAGAGAGCTGTTTTTCGCTGGGAGGGGTATTTAACCGCACTATTAAATATAAAGACAGCCTGGGTAAGGTTAATATTAAGGATGGAATGTATATAGAGCTAAGGATAGGGATTAAGCTCTAAGATTCCTCTTGCCCCGTAAACAATTTTATGCTAATTTATGAACATCTTTATTAAGAAGGAGTTATTATGCGCGAGCATTTGGGGTTTTTAAAGATATCCAGCTTAGTGGTAAAGATAGCAGCCTGGGTCTTTTTGTCCCTTGGCCTTATAGGAGGAGTTTCGGTGATGCTCGGACTGGTCCCTGGAAATCCCCGCTGGATGGGCGGACTTGTGCTAGCTATGTATGTCTTCTTTTTTTCTTCTTCTATCTTATCGCGAATATTGCCGACCTGCTTATCAAAATTATCAACGAGATAAAAAAGGAATAGCTAGAGGTTCCCAAAGGATATGGAAAAGACACGTAAGAAATATTCCCAGATTATCTTAATCGCCCTTTTGGCGGGAGTGACTTGCTTTAGCCTCTTTAAGTATTTTTATACCTTAAAAGAGAAATACGAACTTTCTAACACCCTAAACCAGATAAAAGAGCAGGTAGCGGCCTTGGAGGTCCAGAAGCAGGAGATTCTGCAGGGGCTAGAGAAAGAAAAGCAGCTAAACCTAGAGATAGCCCAGGAGAACGCAGGCCTTAAAGAGAATATAAAGGCTGCCCAGGATAAGATCTATCAGCTTAGCGCTGACATTGCCTATACCCAGAAGATTTTTGAAGACCTTAAAGCAGAGGTCTCTGTTTTGAAGGCGGAGAATATGGCGGTAAGTGAGGAGAATGTCAATCTGACCTCTAAATTAAGCCAAGTCTCGCAGGAGAAGGATGCGCTGGCCATGCGGTTGAGTTCTATCGCGGAATTAAAGAAGGCAATACGGGAACTAAAGAAGCAGATGCGCAAGGTCAGCTCAGAGATAAGCTACAAAGAGGCGGTTCGAGAAAAAGTCCTTGAGGGTAATCGCGGTTTCCTGCTTAAGAACGGCAAGCCTACTTATCCTACTAAGGTCAAGATAGAAGTAAAATCTCTTCCCCTAAAAGAATAATGGATAATATATTAATCGATATAATAAAAAACAAGATCTTCATGACTACGCTCTCTGCCTGGGTAATCGCCCAGAGTATTAAAGTCAGCATCGGAATTATAAATCAGAAGAGGTTTGATTTCCGTTGGTTTGTGGGAACCGGTGGGATGCCTTCAAGCCACGCTGCGGGTGCCTCCTGTCTTGCTACTGCGATAGGCATGGATTATGGCTTCGGCAGTGTTTATTTTGCCCTGGCTGCTTCCTTTGCCATTGTAGTTATGTTTGATGCGCAGGGCGTGCGGCGTTCAAGCGGCCGGCAGGCCAGGATCCTAAATAAGATAATGGATGATATCTATTGGAAGGGGAAGATGCACGAGGGTAGGCTGCGCGAGCTTATCGGCCATACCCCTATCGAGGTAATAGTAGGTTTTTTATTAGGCATAACTATCGCTTTAATAGCAAGATAAAAAGGGGGAAGAGTGAGTAAGAAATTAATATCTATCATTGCCGTAATTATTGCAATACTGCTGGTTGCTTTTTACGTATTCAATGCCAAAAAGATAAAGCTGCCTATGCAGTTAAAATCCGCTGGAGGAGTTTCCGTATCTGCGCTTATGAGTAAGGCCGTTGAGCTTGAAGCAGACGGTAACCTGATTGAGGCAAAGGTTATTTATCAAAAGCTTACTAATGACTTTCCCGGCTCTAAAGATGTGATGAGCTGGCAGAAGAAGGCAGAAGATTTAAACATAAAGATACTCTTTTCTCCCGTAGTCACGGCCAAGTGTATCGTCTATACCATTAAGCCCGGAGATAGCCTGGCCAAGATAGCCAAGGAGTTTAAAACTACCCCGGAGTTAATTATGAAAAGCAATAATATCTCCGGAGAAAAAATCTTTGCAGGAAGAAAGATAAAGGTCTACAATGCCCCTTTTAGCATACTGGTAGATAAATCGCAGAATATCCTTATCTTAAAGAGCGACGAAGAGATTATCAAGAGCTATATCGTATCAACCGGTGCCAATAACTCTACGCCAATAGGTACTTTTAAAATCGTCAACAAGCTTCCGAATCCTACCTGGTTTAAGGCAGGGGCAGTAGTTGCTTCGGGGAGTCCCCAGAACATACTAGGCTCGCGCTGGCTGGGGCTTAATCTTGCTGGTTACGGCATCCACGGGACTACCGAGCCGCAAAATTTAGGCAAACAAGCTACTCAGGGCTGCGTGCGCATGTCAAACCCGGAAGTCGAAGAGTTATATGCTATAGTCCCGGAGGGCACAGAGGTTATTGTGATAGATTAGATGAACGGACTAGATTTTGAAAAACCGGTTACAGAGTTAGAAAAGAAGATTCAGGAGCTGAGGTCATTTATCTCCGAGAAAAAGATAGATCTTTCCTCTGAGGTAAGGCGCCTGGAAGAAAAGCTCGAGCACCTGAAGAAAGACACCTACGGTAATTTGACTGCCTGGCAGAGGGTACAGATCGCCCGCCACCCCAAGAGGCCATACACCCTTGATTATGTCGGCGTAATCATGAAAGATTTCCTGGAGCTGCACGGAGATAGGGGCTTTGCTGACGATAAGGCCCTGATTGCTGGTCTTGCAAGGATAGATGACCAGAAAGTCCTGGTTATCGGCCACCAGAAAGGAAGGGATACCAAAGAAAACCTGAAGCGTAACTTTGGCTGTGCGCATCCAGAGGGCTACCGTAAGGCCTTGCGCTTTATGCAAATGGCTGAAAAGTTTGATTTTCCTATAGTGATATTTATCGATACCCCAGGGGCCTATCCGGGGATAGGCGCAGAGGAGCGCGGCCAGGCTCAGGCGATCGCCCTTAATTTGAGGGAGATGGTTAGCATCACAGTCCCAATCGTAGCCATAGTAATAGGCGAAGGAGGATCAGGCGGAGCCCTGGGGATAGGAGTGGCTGACAGGGTCTGTGTTTTAGAGAATGCGTATTACTCTGTCATCTCTCCGGAAGGTTGCGCCGCAATATTATGGAAAGACGGTTCTCGCGCCCCTGATGCTGCTGAAGTATTGAAATTGACAGCCGCAGACCTGTTAAAGATGGGCATAATTGACGAGGTAATCCCTGAGCCATTGGGCGGGGCTCATCATGACCCGCAGCAGATGTCCGCAACTCTTAAAACCGCAATACAAAAACATCTTAAAGGCTTGAAGGCCCTTAAAAAAGAAGAGCTCCTGGAATCAAGATATAAAAAGTTTAGAAGCATGGGCGTGGTGCAGGAATGATCGGAAACGAATTAGTGCTCCTGGGGTTATTGAAAGAGAGCCCCAAGCATGGTTATGAGATAAAAAAGAAGATTAAGGATATACTCTCTTTATTTGCGGGGATAGATCTAAAGTCCGTATATTACCCTTTAAGGATATTAGAGAAAAAAGGCCTGGTAGAAAAACATGCAAGTAAAGAAGGCAGAAGACCCAAGCGTTTTGTCTACGCCCTCACCCCTAAAGGCCAAAATCATTTCCAGGAGCTCCTCAATAAAAGTTTCCTTAATTTTAACCGGCCGCAGTTCAGCCTGGACTCAAGCCTTTATTTTTTAGAATATATAAAGCCTGCGATCGCCAAGCGCAGATTACGCGCGCGCACCCAAGTCCTAAAAACCCTCTCTGCTACACTTGCCAAGACTATAACCTCGTTAAGAGCAAAAAGGTCTTTTTCTTTGGTACGCATCCTGGAGCACGACCTGCAGATGATAGAGGCAGAATCCAGGTTTCTTTCCTCGCTGATCAAAACCCTTTAAGTTAGAAAAGAGGCTTGACATTTGCTTTTACGCAGGATATACTTAATTATATTAATAATTAAGTATATTGAATATTAGGGAGATTAAATATAATGTCGGTTTCTCTGGTTGACTTTGCGGATAAATTGCATGAAGTGATGCCGGTGGTGATGCGGGAGTTCACCCACAGGCAGGTAGATGAGCTGCGTAGCGGAAAGATCACCCTTTCTCAGTTCCTCATCCTGGACTTCCTGCAGCGATACAGCGCAGCACGCATGACTGATTTAGCTCGCTTTATGCAGGTGAGCACAGCTGCGATGACCGGGCTTGTTGAGAGGCTGGTTAATTACGGCTATGCGGCCAGAGTTTTAAATCCTAATGACCGGCGTATCGTTAAAGTGCAGCTGACCCCTAAAGGTACTGAGATAGTTAAGAAGATATATCAGAGCAGGCGCAAGATGATTATGGATATCTTTGGAAAAATAACCCACCGGGAGCGTCAGGAGTATTTGAACGTTTTGCTGCATATAAAGGAAATTATTACAGAGGATAAAGGCAAAAAGTAATGAGGCGCTCAGCAGTATTAATGGTGCTTATTTTTTTTATTGGGCTTCTGCCGGCAGCTGCCCAGGAGATTCCTTTGACGTTAGATGAAGCCTTGAGTATAGCCATGCGCGACAACCGCGACGTATTGCTAAAAACAGAGGATGTAAGGAGGGCCAAGGCCCAGATTGCCGAGAGTAATGCTGCGCTTTTACCGAGCCTAAATTTTACCGCAAGCCTAACAGATACGCGAGGACTTTATTCTAAAGACCTCACGCAAACTACTGCCCAGGCAACCTTAAAACAATATATCTACAAAGGCGCAAAAACTATAAATACAATAGAGCAGGGCAAGCATAAAAAAGAGGTAACGCAAGCGCTTTTGGATAAAACAAAATTAGAATTGGGTTTAAGCGTATATAAGGCTTTCTATACCCTGTTATTATCCCAAGATTTGTCTACTCTTAATAAAGATATAGTAGATAATACCCAAGGGCACCTATCTTCTATTAAAGAACGCTATAAAAATGGAGAGGTTTCGGAATCCGAAGTCCTGAATATGGAAAATTCGCTAGCCGTTGTGAAACAGGCTAGCGAATCATCGGTCAATCAGGCAGAGGCAGCAGGGTCCCTGCTAAATAACTTATTATATTTGGATAAGGACGCTAAAATAAAACCCGCAGTTCAATTTAACTACCTGGCAAGCGATATCGCCTATGACCAGGCGTTTTTAAAGAGTATGCAGGCCAGGCCTGAGATAAAACAATATGAGGCCCAGCTTAAAGCAGATAAAAGGGCAGTCCAGATCGCCAAGGCCGATACCCGGCCGAGCATCTATGCCTCTTGGGATTACTATAGCCGTTCGCACGCCAGTTCTTCCACCAACCGCAACTGGAATGATTATAATGTGATTGGCCTGGTCTTTTCCTGGCCAATATTTGACGGCTGGGCTACCAGAAGCAAGGTAGAGCAGGCGCTGGCAGATTTAAAAGAGACAGAATTAACCGAGCAGAAGGTCAGAGGCGATATTGCCCTGGAATTAAAGGAGGCCTATCTTTCTTTAAAAGACGCCATTGCTAAGCTCCAGGCGAGCGAAACCGACCTGAAGGTTTACGCGGATAATCTTTCGGGGGCAAGGGAAAAATATAACCAGGGGATTATTAGCCTCTTGGGGATGAATGACGCTAATTTAAAGTACGAAATCTCCGCCTTTAATAGAAAGCAGGCGATCTATGATTATATGCTGGCAAAGGCGAGTTTCGATAAGGCAACAGGAGGTTTTTGATGCGCACGCTTATTTTATTAACTTCAATCTTTATGTTATTCGGTTGTCAACAGCAACAGGCTAAGAAGGGCGCGGCCAGTGAAGCGATTCCGGTTAAAGTGATTAAGGTAGGGCTTCGCGAACTCAACCAGACCTTAGAATACGCGGGTGATATCAAGGCCCAGGATGAGGTGAAGGCATATCCTAAAGTGAGCGGTAAGATTATTGAGAAGATTAAGGAAGAAGGGGCCGCAGTCGATAAAGGCGATGTAGTCGCCTACATTGACCGCGACGAGGTAGGGTTAAAATTCCAGAAGGCCCCGGTAGAGAGCCCTGTTTCAGGGGTGGTGGGCAGGATTTACGTGGGTATAGGCACCAATGTTACCCCGCAGACCCCCATAGCCTTGGTAGTGAAGATGGATAAGGTAAAGATTAATCTCGATATCCCGGAGATTTATCTAGCCAAGATATACCTGGGCCAAGAGGCAAATATAGAAGTAGATTCCTATGCGCAAGAAAGTTTTTTAGGCAGGGTTACCAAGATCAGCCCGGTGTTAAATTTAGAAAACCGCGCAGCTCCGGTCGAGATAACTATCGATAACCCGCAGTATCATTTAAAATCAGGGATGTTTGCCAAGGTCTCGCTGGCATTAGAAAAACGCATTGGGGTACCGGTTATTTTAAAAGAGGCAATTATAGGCAAAGCCCCTGATGCATACGTGTATTTGATCCAGAATAATAAAGCTGCGATACGCAAAATTGAGTTGGGTATACATGACGGGCCTTTCTATGAAGTAACACAGGGGTTAGGGGCAGGGGATCTGGTGGTGATCATGGGCCAGCAGCGGCTTTATGAAAATGCTCAGGTGGCCGTTGAGATAGGTGATAGCCAGGGAGGCCGGGAATGAGGCTACCGGAATTCGGCGTTAAAAAACCAGTCACCAATTTAATGATATTTTCATCCATCATTATTATTGCGATGTACAGCCTTACGCGTATCGGTATTGATAGCATGCCTAAGATTGAACCGCCGGTTATTACCGTAGTCTCTATTTATCCGGGCGCAAGCCCGGAGGATGTAGAGGCCAAGGTTACTGAGCCGCTGGAGAACCAGCTGGCTACTGCGCCTGGGATTGAGAAGATCACTTCGCGTTCCTATGAAGGGGCTTCCTCCATCTCTCTTAAATTTATATGGGGGACGAATCTGGATGCTGCTACAAATGACATACGCGACCGCATTGAGCTAGCCAAGAGGTCCTTACCGGATATACCCGATGAGATGGATAACCCGTTTATCTTTAAATTCAATACCGCCAATATCCCCATACTCTTTTTGGGGATTACCGCAAAAGAATCTTACCCCGGTCTGTATGACCTTGTCGACAAGAAGGTAGGGGATGCCCTGCGTCAGCTGCCCGGGGTAGGCACAGTTGAACTTATCGGAGGGATGGAGCGGCAGGTTAATGTTTGGCTGGAGAGGCAGCGCTTGGAAGGTTATGATTTTTCTATATTGGATATCCAAAATGCCATTAAGCAGGAGAATGTCTCTCAGCCGGTGGGTGAGCTAAAGAGCGGGTTGACAAACTATCTGCTTCGTCTACCGGGAGAATTCGCAGCTCCCGACGAGATTAAGTCGGTTATTCTGGGTAAGCGCCAGGGCAAGGTAGTATATTTAAAAGATGTGGCCAGGGTAGAGGATGGCTTTAAAGAAACCACGCTTAATGTACGCATAAACCAAAACCAGGGCTTGCTATTGATGATTCAAAAACAGACTGATACCAATACTGTGGAAGTGGCTAGGTTAATCAAGAAAAAACTAAAAGAACTGGAGAGGGTATTGCCTACAGATGTTAAGATGCATACCATCTTTGATAGCTCCCAGGATATCCTTGATTCGCTAAATTCTCTTAAATCCTCGGTATATCTAGGCATTATATTGGTAGTACTGGTAGTATGGTTTTTCCTGCGGCAATTTTTACCTAGCCTGATCATTGTCCTGACTATACCATTTTCTCTGCTCATTGCTTTTATCTATCTTTTCCTAAGCGGCCGCACAATAAACGCGATCAGCCTTTCTTCTCTGGCGATTGCCTGCGGTATGGTAGTGGATAACGCAATAGTAGTAGCGGATAACATATACCGTAAACTAGAGAGGGGGGTCCGTCCGACAGAGGCGGCGATTTTCGGGACGCAGGAGATATTTTTAGCAATTGCGGCGTCTACCTTCACTACGGTTGCGGTATTCTTGCCGATGTTTTTTATACCCGGAGTAATCGGGATCTTCTTTAGCGAGCTGGCCGTGATCGTCACAGTCACGCTTTTAGGCTCGTTATTTACCGCAGCAACCTTTAGCCCGATGCTCTGTTCTCAGTGGATGAAGGCCGCCTATACTACGGAAAAGAAGTCAAAACTGTTTTCTAAATTCTATAATCTTTCTGAAAATATGTTTAAATCCTGGGAGGCCTTTTATGCGCGCACCCTGGGATTCTGCTTGCATCATAAGAAGCTGGTGCTCGTCGGTTTTGCCGCAGTTTTTTTTGCCGCTATGCTCGTGCTTCCCTTTGTAGAAAACGAATTTGCTCCGGAAGAAGATACGGGAGACGTACGCTTGACCATAGAGATGCCTTTAGGTACCCGTTTTGAAGAAACTGACAAGGTTGCAAGGAGGATTGAGGAGCTGCTTAAGGCAGGGGTTCCGGAGGCACAATTCTATTATGCCCGCACCGGGCAGGTCCAGGGCAGGTCCAGGGCTATGGGCCAGACCTCCGGTGAAAATATTATTACTGTCGGAGCAAAGCTTGTGTCTAAAACAGAGCGTAAGCGTTCGGTTTGGGATGTGGCGCAGGCCTTGCGTAATAAGATCAAGCAGATACCCGGAGTATTAAAGATCGATATCCAAACCGGTAGTCCTATTGGCCGTATGATCACCGGCATGGGCGGAAAGGCAGTGCAGGTTGAGATTGTAGGTAACTCTTTTGAAGAGACGGATGCGCTTGCGCAAAAGATGAAGGGGGTTATTGAAAAAATCCCGGGGACAGTCGATGTCTCTATTTCCAGGGAATTGCGACTACCTGAATTAAGGATAGCTATTAACAGGGAAAAAGCAGCCAGTCTTGGCTTAAGCATGAATATCATCGCCAGCAGTCTTAAGGCCTATATCCAGGGTTCCGTTGCCTCTAAATACCGCGAAAAAGGAGAGACCTATGATATTTATCTAAGGCTCCAGGAGTCTTCACGCGAGAAGATAGAAGACATTGAGAACTTATTTATAGTCTCTCCTGTTACCAGGAGCCAGGTAAGACTCTCTAATATAGCCAGTATTTATGAAGCGGCAGGCCCTAGGGTAATTGAGCGCCAGAACCGCGAGCGGGTAGTTAGGTTAGAGTGTAATACCTATAAGCGTTCTTCGGGCAAGGTAGTAGAAGATATCAAAAGGGAAATAAAAAATATGGTCTTTCCTTCGAATATAATGCTTAATATAGGAGGAGAGGCAGAAGAACAAAAAAAGGCATTTAGAGACCTAGCGCTCTTATTGATGCTGGGAATTATTCTGGTATATATGATTATGGCGGCGCAGTTTGAGTCGCTCCTAGACCCTTTTATCATCATGTTCGCCATACCCTTTACCTTTATCGGGGTAATCCTGGGATTTCTTATAACTCATACTACATTAAATATCGTAAGTTACCTGGGCGCGATCATGCTTATAGGCATCGTGGTGAATAACGCCATTGTTTTAATCAGCTATATCATTATCCTGCGTGCGCGCGGACAATCCATGCATGAAGCAGTAACCAATGCCGGGAAAGACAGGCTGCGTCCGGTGCTTATGACTACTATTACCACGCTGGCGGGATTGCTTCCCCTGGCCATATCAAGCGGGGTGGGTTCTGAGACCTGGCGGCCTTTGGGCATCACCATGTTTGGCGGATTAACGGTATCAACGCTGATTACTATGCTTTTTGTGCCGACCCTGTATGCGGTCTTCCACCGTAAATCCATAAAACCAAAAGCTCGAGCATAACGGAGAAATAAATGCTTAAGATGGTAATGATCGTTTATAATGAAGCCCTGGATTTGGATGTTATGGCGGTTCTGGGAGGGTGCGCCGTAAAGAACTACACGAAGGCTAACGCTGTGTATGGCCGGGGCGAGGGTTCCGGTACGCATTTAGGCAATGATATCTGGCCGGGCAGAAACAATATCTTGTATGTGGCCTGCGATGAGAAACAGGCGCAGCAGATCTTAGCCTGCGTAAAAGAACTAAGGAAAAAGCTGGGCCATGAGGGCGTAAAGGCCTTTCTCCTGCCGCTGGAAGAGATGACCTGATGCCGATAAGAGTCATTAAAAAGCTGCTACTTGTTTTTCTAGCCATCTTTGTCGTAACCTTTCTTTCCCTGTTTTTCTTAAAAGACCGCCTGGTTAAATCAATAGTGAATGCCGGTTTATCTAAGGCCATCGGAGTGCCTATTCAATTAGAAGGCTTCTCCTGGGATATTCTAAATAGCGTTATAGAAATAAAAGGCTTAAAAATATACAATCCGGATGGGTTTCCTAAGGAGGTAATGCTGGTTATGCCGAGCATAAAGGCCGAATACGACCTTTCCGCATTTCTGAAAAAGGAGCTGCATCTACCCTGGGCTGAACTTGATTTAAGGGAGGTTATTCTTTCCAGGGAGGCTGGCGGTAAGCTCAACCTCCAGGAGCTGAAAACAGGAGATAAAAAGGCGGCAGCGCAAACCTCGCAAAAAGAACAAGAAGCCAAGGCCTGGCCATTACATATAGAATTATTCAAGCTTAAGTTAGGAAGGATCGTGTATAAAGACTTCAGCTCCGGAGGCAAGCCCATTATTCAGGCCTATGAGGTCAATATCAATAAGGCCTATAAAAATATATCCGGCCTTAAGCAGCTCTTGACCCTTATGCTTGCCGATTCTTTAAGGCCGACTGCCTTAAAAGGCGCGGCTATTTATGGTTTGGTGAGTCTTACTGGCGCACAATTGCTTCCTCCTGTGGGGGTGGCAGCGGTGTTGACCGGTAGAGACGGGGCAAAGGCAGGCTTTCCAACAGATACCCAAAAGGCCTTTACAGTCAGCTTAGAGGCGCTGGATGAAGTAGGAGATATAGTTAAGCATGACGATAGGAGAGGCGTTATTAAAGGAAAGATTCACAGTATTGAAGTAATAATTAAGATTTCCCGTATTTTTGATAAAGAGGTAACTGTAGCTGTTTCAGCCAGAAAATATCTAATCCCCAAGCCCCATATCGCAGAGGGGCTGCTTTATCATATCTCAGAAAAACTCAAATAATCCTTCCCTCGCCCCCCGTTTTTTTGCTTGACAAAACCAAAAGATTTTCGTTATAATATGGTGAAATTTAAATAGTAAAATTTTACTATATATGAATATTGCCGATATCTTAGAGGTCAGGGTAAAAAATACTCCGGATAAGCCCAGCCTTATTTTTAAAGGGAAAAATATAACCTTCCGTCAATTAAAAGACTCTTCTTTTAAGCTGGCCAATCAACTTATGGGCCTGGGGCTTCTAAAGTCGGAGAGGTTAGCCATATACCTTCCAAACTCTCCTGAGTATGCCTATAGTTATCTGGCGAGCTGGTGCGCAGGAGCCACTGCTGTGCCTCTTGACTTTATGCTTACCGAAGATGAGTTAGTATCCTGCCTCCTGCATTCCGAAGCTAAAATCCTGATTACCAAGCCAAAGCCGAGCCTAAATCTAGAAGCTCTTAAAACTAGGTGCCCAGAATTAAAAAAGATTATTGTCTGTGTAGATGACGCAGGGCCCTGCCTTTCTTTAGAGAAGCTGTTAAGCGAAGGCTCAGCCCGCAAGCCCCAGGTTGAAATCCAGGATAAAGACTACGCCATTATTTTTTATACCTCCGGCACTACCGGAAGGCCGAAGGGCGTACTTGTAAGCTACCTGCAGTTAGAAGCGCCCCCTAAGTCTATGGCGCATTTCGTAGATTTAAGCCAAAAAGATACCACGCTCTGCGCGGTTCCTTTATCCCATCTGGGGGGGTTGGTTTACCTGCAAAATAATATTTACCATGGCGTGACCGTAGTCCTTATGGAGCGTTTTATTCCCAAGGAGTTTCTGGAAAATATCCAAAACTATAAGGTGAGTTGTTTTTGGCTGGTCCCCTCCATGTATTACGCTATCCTGCAGCTAAAGGAGTTTGAAACCTATGACCTCTCTAGCCTGCGTTGGCTGGTTTCTTTCGGGGCCTCCAGCGCCCCAGATGCCTTACGCAGGTTCCATCAGTATTGCCCTAAGGCGCATTTTCTGAATGGCTGGGGCCTGACTGAAACCAATGCCCCTACCTCGGTTTTACCCATGGGCTCTACAAAGATAGAAAGTATAGGCAAGCCCGCTCCCTGGATCGAGATAAAGATATTTGACGAAGAAGATAAAGAAGTAGCCCAAGGAGGCGTGGGGGAAGTAGTGGTGCGCAGCTGGGTGGTTAGCGACGGCTACTATAAAGACCCTGAGGCAACTGCCCAGGCAATGCGTAACGGCTGGTTTCACACCGGAGACCTGGGTAAGTTTGACGCCGAAGAATATCTTTACATTGTAGGCAGAAAAAAAGAGATGATCAAGGTGGGGGGAGAGATCGTCTTTGAGCCGGAGATAGAGTCGGTTATTTATAAAGAGCCGCGGATCCTTGAGGCGGCAGTTGTGGGCGTGTCAGACGGATTAAGAGGCGAGGTGCCTAAGGCATTCGTGGTTTTGAAGGAAGGCTCTCTCTTATCAGAAGAGGAGCTGCGTTATTTCTTGCGCCAGCATCTGGCGCATTTTAAGATACCGCATTATTTTGAATTCAGGCAGTCTCTTCCCAAGACCAGAAGCGGGAAAGTGGATAAGGAGATATTGAGGGGAGAGAAAATAAATGAATAAGTTTGTTGCCTGGTTCAGCCATGGTTTAATCCGTTACCGCTACGGGTTCCTGGCACTCTGCTTTATCACCAGCCTATTCTTCGGCTATCAGCTCAAAGGCCTTTCTTTTAAGACTAATATCGGAGATTTCTATCCTTTAAAGCACCCTTACCTTAAGATTCAAAATCGGCTTAATGAGGTTTTTGGCGGGCTAAACCAGGTCTCTATTGCCATAGCGGTTAAGAACGGGACCATCCTGAATACTGTTACTACGGAAAAAATCTGGCAGATCACTAACCTTCTTTATCTAACCGAAGGGATAAATGCCGGCAGGGTAGTATCTCTCTCCGCCAGGAAGATCAAATATGTAGAGGCTGACCAGGAAGGGTTTGTCAGCGAGTGGATGATGCACGACCCTCCCAAAACCCCTGATGAGATAAATAGGCTTAAGGAAAAGATCTTAAAAACACCCCTGGCCTATGGGCCGCTGGTCTCCAAAGATTTTAAGTCCACGCTGATACAGGCTGACTTTGAGTCTAATGTTTCTTCCAGGAAGATCTTTGACGTGCTGCAGGGGCTTAAAAAACAATACGAAGACGAAAATCACGCTATTTATATCTCAGGCCAGCCGGTATTGCAGGGCTGGCTTGATTTCTATCTGCCGCGCATCAGCAGGCTTTTTCTTCTGACGCTTTTGGCGATGTCCTTAGCTTTATTCTATGCCTTTAAATCTAAACGCGGGGTAATTTTACCCCTAATCTCTGCTTCTATGGCTACACTATGGGGTTTAGGCCTGACCGCGCTCTTTGGCTATAAACTTACTCCTTCTACGGTGCTCGCGCCATTTCTGGTTTTTGCGCTTGGCGTGAGCCACTCCGTGCAGTTCATCAAGCGCTATTACGAATATATGAGCAGAGAGAAACGCAATTCCAAAGCCGCCGCTATCCAGATTACCCGCTCTTTGTTTGTTCCCGCATTTACCGGATTACTCACCGACGGCATAGGCCCGCTTACTTTATTTACAGTCCCCCTGGGTATGGTCAGGAGCCTGGCGATTACTATCGGTTTTGGGGTATTAAGTATCTTTTTTACGACGGTTATTTTAGTGCCCAGCCTGCTTTCTTATTTGAAGCCGCCCAGGCGCCTTGAAGTAATCAAAGAAGAGAGGAGCTCGCTCACCAATAAGATCTTGGGATATTTTGCCAAACTCTCCGTAAATAGAAAATCACGCTGGGCAGTTATTATTACCTTTTTTATGCTGACTTTGATTGCTATGTTTGGCGCGGCTCAGCTGGTAGTAGGAGACAAAAGGCCGGGCACCTCGCTGCTTTACCCCTGGAGCCCCTATAACCAGGCGGAGAAATTCATAGCCGAGGAGTTCTCTGCTACTGACCCCTATTATATCTTCGTAGAGGGCAAGTCCCAGGATGCCATGCTTAGCAGCGCCAATCTTAAAGAGATGGATAGCCTGCAGCGCTATTTAGAAAAGGAGGTTAAGGGAGTAGGCCGCAGCCTTTCATTAGTGGAATATGTAAAAGGGATGAATATGGTGATGTTTTCCGGCGATAGAAAGGAATACCGTATACCGGATAACGACAAGACTATCGCGGAGTTCCTCTTTTTGTATTCCTTAACCGGCTTTCCGGGGGACTTTGACCCCGTAGTCAATCAAAGCTATCAATATGCCAATATCAAGGTTGACCTCGCGGACCACAAGAGCGAAACCATAAACCAGGTAATAAAGAAGACCGACCAGTGGATTAAGGAGAACCATAGAGCTGAGGACCTGGATTTTTCTTACGCCGGAGGAAATATCGGGATGCTGGCTGCGGTAAATCAGATAGTGGTGACCATGCTTCCGGTAAATTCCCTGCAGACCTCGTTTTTAGTTTTTGTCTGCCTTGTCTTTGCTTATGGTTCTTTAGTTTCTGGGTGGCTTTTAATCATACCGCTGGTCTTTCGCACTTTCCTGGTTTTCGGGATACTCGGGTTTATGAAGGTCGGGCTTACCGCAGAGATGATCCCCATGGTTGCCCTAGGGATTGGTTTCGGAGACGATTTTGGGATATATATCGTATCGCGTATCAAGGATGTTTTAAGGGAAGGAGGCGGGACATTAAAAGAGGCAGTGGTTGAGGCTATGTCTACGTCAGGAAAAGCGGTGTTTTTTACCGGGCTTACACTGACCATCGGCATAGCTACCTGGATGTTCTCCAGTATCCTTATGCAGGCAAGGTTAGGCGCGCTCCTGGGATTCTTTATCTTTTTTAATGCCATAGGCACGCTTATCGTCTTGCCCTCGATGATAATGACGGTGAAACCGAAGTTTCTCAATAAGTAAAAATACCCCCGCTCTCCTGCTTCATAAAACGAAGCAGGAGAAGGCGCGGGGGTTAATTCTCCCGCCTCTTGCATTCTTTTAGAATGCAAGAATACGGCGGGATCATTAAGGAGGTTGAAATGAAAAAACTGTTTTTGCTCTTGGCAGCCTTAGCTCTTATCCCTGGCTATTGTCTTGCCGCAGGCCTGGAATACTTCCAGGTCTACACGCCCAAAGACGGGATGAGCGCGGATGAGATTATGCAGATCGAGTACTTTGTGAAATATACCAGGTTTGCGCACGATGTTAAGATGCTGGGCAAGTCTTATTTCGTGGATAAGGCCGGTGGTGTGCGCGAGAAGGCAACTTCCAGGACCAGGATTACCTTAGGCAGAAAGTCAGACGACATCGCTTATAAAGATCTAGTTATCTTTACTACCCCTCAGGTCAGAGGCATGGGCACGCTTACCTGGACTTATATGAACCCCGCCAAGCAGCCTGATTCTTGGCTGTGGATTCCTTCTTTAAAGAAGATCAGAAAAATTTCAGCTTCTAACTCTGATGACTCATTCCTGGGTTCTGATTTTACGGTTGAGGATATACTTACCCGTAAGTTCGAAGATGAAACCTATGTATTAAAGGGGAGTGAGAATTTTAAAGGCTATACCTGCGAGTTCAATAAAAAGACATACTTTGCGGGTGTGCCGTGTTTTGTAATCGAGGCAAGGCCTAAGAAATCACCCTGGTATTATTCCAAGAGGATGCTCTGGGTAGATAAGTCTACCGGCGGCGGCATCTACGAGGAGAAGTATGATGTAACAGGCCGCATCTATCAGACCATATTTAAGAACTTTGAGATATTTAATGTGAACAATAAGGCATACCCTACGCAGACACTGCTTGAGGTTAAAGATTTAAGGACCGGGCACCGCACGGTAATCACCAACGATAATATAAAATATGACCAGGGCTTGAAAGAGGATCTCTTTAGCGAGAGGTCCCTGATGCAGTCCAGATGGTAAAAAGGAGGCAGCAGATGAAAAAGCTTGTATTGATTGTAGCGTTGCTTTTATGCTTTAGCCCTGCCTTCGCAGGAGACAGATTCACCTTGAGCGGTTACCTCAAGAATGAGCTATCTCTGCGTGCGGAGAGCTTAAACAGCGATTTGACCAAGTTTAAAAACATCATCCAGTTAGCAGGAGAATATAAAATCAAGGATGATGAATTGGTTTTTTTTACTAAGATGAGATACTGGTATGACGCAGCCTTTGACTGGCGGGATAAATATGACCAAGGCCAGGATGCTGCGGGCCATGTGCAGCGCACAGATTGGCTAAGGGACTGCTATCTGGATTATAACAGGGATTCCTGGTTTTTGAGGCTAGGTAAACAGCAGGTAGCCTGGGGCCAGGCAGACGGCGTGGCTGTTTTAGACAGGGTTAATCCCTTTGACCTTACTGAATACTGGCTGCAGGATTTTGAGGACCTGCGCATTCCGCTATGGATGGCCAATATTAACTACGCGCCTAAACTTAATTCCAACCTGCAGTTTTTAGTTATACCTGATTTTGAACAGTCAACATCCGCTCCTTTGTACGCGCCATTTACTACCTATTCCTATATACGCTACGAGGACTGGAGGAAGGCGCAGGCAGGGGTAGACCAGCAGATCTATTTTCCGGCCCAGAAATTTGAAAATTCAACCTTCGCCTTTCAATGGTCGGACAGGATAGGCGATTTGAATTACACCTTTAACTACTTGAATGGATTCTATTATTCTGCCAGGAACTTCACCATCTTAAAAACTGGGACAGGTGGCCCCAACTCTACCTGGCAGGTGACCAGGACATTTAAGCGCTATGAGATTTACGGCAGCTCTTTTAATAAGAGCGTAACCAACCCCGGGCCTTTGCAGGGCTTTACCTTCAGGGGAGACTTCGGTTATTATAGGGATGAGCCAATCTATTACGGCGACCCTTTAATTGCCTCTTCCTCCGGCATTAAGCGCTGGGACAATATCATGTGGATACTGGGAGCAGATAAGACAATATTCACTAAACTATCCTTAAGCGGGCAATTCGGCCAGTATATCCTGCAGCACTCAAAGCCCAATGGACCGACAGCCAGAAGGAACTTCATATTCAATCCTTATACCTACGGCAGCGCAGACCCGGTGGAGAATATCTTTACCTTTAAGGCCTCCACAAACTTCATGAATGACAGATTAAGGGCTGAAGTGCTCTGGAGCGGCACTGACGATCCGCAGGGGAGATTATCTCCTAAGGTTTCCTATGAACTTAAGGATAACCTTTTATTGACCTTAGGCCTACATTATTTCTACGGCAGCCTGATGGATTCTAACGGACAATACCGCGACCAGAGCCAGATTTACAGTAGCGTAAAGTATAGTTTCTAAAACAATTGTTTCTTTAACTATGGCGCCTTTCTCTTAACAGAGGAGGGCGCCATTTTTTTATGGTATAATACTGGCCTATGCAAGATATCAAGGAGTTAAATTTAGCAGAGCAAAAAAAGTACTAAAGGGCTGGCAAGAAGAGGGATTCCGTGCCGCACAGGTCTTCTCCTGGATTTATAAGAAAGGTAGCCAGGATTTTGAGGCTATGAGCGATCTCTCTTCCGGGCTAAGGTTAAAATTAAAAGAGAATTTTTCTTTTGGATCGCTCAGGCTGATTAACAAGCGCCTCTCAGCTGACGGGACAGAAAAGTTCCTTTTTGCTCTTACGGATAAAGGCTCTGTAGAGGCAGTAAGTATTCCCACAGAAAATAGGGCCACCGGCTGTATTTCTACCCAGGTCGGCTGTAAGTTCGCCTGCAGCTTTTGCGCCAGCGGCCTACATGGTTTTAAAAGAAATCTTTCAGCTGCTGAGATTTTAGAGCAGGCCCTATTTCTTAAAGACGGCTCCAGGGTTCGGAAACTCACCCATCTGGTATTCATGGGTACAGGAGAGCCGTTGGATAATTATGACAACCTGCTTAAATCTATAAGGATTATCAATTCTAAAGAGGCCTTTAATATCGGGGCGCGCCGGATTACCATCTCAACCTGCGGGATTACCCCGGGAATTAAAAGGCTCTCCGGGGAAGGGTTGCAGATAGAGCTTTCCGTATCTTTACACGCAAGCGATGATAGGACCCGCTCAAGGATCATGCCGATAAATAAACGTTATCCCCTGGAGTCCTTACTTACGGCCTGTCGAGAGTATATTAAAAAGACTGATCGCCAGATAACCTTTGAGTATGTTTTAATCCAAGGGCTAAATTCTGATTTGCAAAGCTCAAGAGAATTGAGTAAAATATTAAAAGGCCTGAATTGTAAGGTTAACCTCATCCCGGCTAATTTTGTAGCAGAGCTGGGTATAGAGCCGCCGGGAAAGCTAGAGATATTGATGTTTAGGGACTGCCTTTTAAAAGCAGGGATTGGCGTAACTTTAAGAAAGCCGCGCGGCCAGGATATAGAGGCTAGCTGCGGCCAGCTGAGATTAAAGCATGAAAATAGAATATAGAAGATCGATTTATGCGCTTACTTTATTACTTGCGGTTTATTTATACGCAGGTTGTACCGGGAAAGAGATCGTTAACCTGCATTCTAAGGGGAAGAATATTATCTGTTTCGGAGATAGTATCAGTTTTGGTTACGGAGTCGATACCGGGGAGGATTATCCCGCTGTTCTTTCCAGGTTGGTCACTATCCCGGTTATCAATGCCGGAGTTGACGGCGATACTTCAAGAGACGGGTTAAGGCGTATAGATATTGACGTGCTGGATAAAAATCCGCTTTTGGTAATCGTAGAATTCGGAGGGAACGATTTTCTAAAAAAGCTCCCTAAGGCAGATACGCTGGAAAACGTCTCGCAGATGGTGGATAAAATTCATGCCAAAGGGGCGATGGTAGCGATTGCTGATATCAGCGCAGGTATGTTTTTCAGGGATTACCGCATTGCCCTGCGTAAGCTCGCCCGCGAAAAAGGGGCTATCTTTATACCCTCTATCTTGAAGGGTATAATCACCACGCCTCAGCTAAAAAGCGATTTCCTGCATCCGAATGCAGACGGTTACGTTATTGTGGCCAAGAGGGTTTACCGAGCCATTCTTCCCTACCTGAAACAGAACTCAGCTTTAAATAAACCTAAGAAATAAAAAAGCGGGCTTCGTAACAGGAAGCCCGCTGGATTATTAACTCATTTATGCCGAGGGAGGGAGTTGAACCCTCACGAGTGTGACCTCACCAGTTTTTGAGACTGGCGTGTATGCCATTCCACCACCTCGGCAATAATTAGTTGACGTAGACTATTTTATATTCTAAAATAACAACGGTCAATATATAATTAAATTTTTTGGGGCTGTAGCTCAGAGGGAGAGCATTTGCATGGCATGCAAAGGGTCGAGGGTTCAAGTCCCTCCAGCTCCATTTTTTATTATTGTCTCGCCGATTGATTGTAATTCGAATTGAAGAGTAGTATCGTAATAAATCAGACGTCCTACCCCATAGTATTTTTTTCTTAGCGTCGGCTTACACCTAGTTCTTATATCCGGCTGGCTTTTTAAAAATTTTGATTTTGGGATTTTGATTAGCTTTGACCAGAAGGTTTTTAATTTCTGGTAATTTTGGTCATAACGATAACTGATACTAAATCTTAATTTATTTTCGTCAATATTATAATACCTTCTTAAGGAGCGGAGGAAGAAACAAACCATTTTGGGGTCGGAATTCCCGAAATATAGGTACCTGGAACTCGGATATTTTGCTCCTTCACATAAATATAATAATCCGCATATTAATTTTCCACTCTCTGGATCTTTAGAGGCATATTTCTCAAAATGTTTTACCTCTTCTCTTATGCCCGCTTTCCATTTCTCTATTTTTTCCCGGTTAACTTTTACAGCCAGAGGTCTGCCTATAACCCCAGAAGCGATTATTTTTTCTTTTATGCGTTGTTTTTGTATCTTGCTAAGTTGAATATCTTTCACCCAACCGGAAAGGGTATTTTTAGGGATATTCAGTTTTCTTTTAATCTCTTCTAGTGACCGGCCGCATTTCCTTAAATGACGCACCTCTTGTTTTATTATTCTTGGATATATTTTTCGCATTTTTCTCCTCCCATATTAATAGACGCAGAACCTCAAGCCTTCTCACTAAAATTTCGGGTGCGGGCAAAATTTGGTGCGGAAAATTTTGCCCGTAGGTTTCAAAGCGTTGTTGTATATGAGGGGGCGGGATTTTAGTTCCGCCCCTTTTAGCTATATTAACTATAGCCTTGACCGCCTTGTTCTAGGGTGTATAATAGGCGTAAATTATTATTAAAAATAAGTTTCTAGAAATCCATACCCGCTAAAATGATCTTAGGCGTACATGTTTCCGGAACCGATAATGCCTACCAGGCGCTTGATGTGGCGCATAAGCTTGGGTGCAATACCATGCAGATCTTTGCGCGTAATCCACAGAGGTGGCGCGACAATTTTATAGGCCCTAAAGATATAGAAGAATTCAACCGCAGGCAGGAAAAGCTAAAGATCAGCCCGGTATTTATTCATATTTCCTATTTGATCAATCTAGCCTCTCCCAACCCCAGGCTATACGCCGGTTCGATAGATGCATATATAGAGGATATCTTGGAGGCCCAGGCTATGAAAGCGGATTATATAGTCACGCAT
The DNA here is from genome assembly GCA_016867175.1 of Candidatus Omnitrophota bacterium. Lineage (GTDB taxonomy): Bacteria > Omnitrophota > Gorgyraeia > Gygaellales > Profunditerraquicolaceae > VGKF01. The sequence continues at coordinate 25,044 of VGKF01000001.1, forward strand.
ATGGGCAGCCATAAGGAGACCTCTGAAGAGGCAGGGATAGAAAGATTAATTGAAGCGCTTAACCAGATCTTAGAAAAGACCAAAAACTCTTCCGTTGGTATATTGCTCGAAAATACCTCCGGTTCCGGATCCTGGTTAGGTTATAAATTCAGCCACCATAAAGAGATTATTAAGGGGATCAAGAATAAGGGAAGGATTGGCTTATGCCTGGATACTGCGCATGCGTATCTGGCAGGCTATAATCTGGCGGCCAAGGCAGGATTCGAGGGGTTGTTATCTGAGATAGATAAAATGGTAGGGATAGGCCTGATTAAGCTTATACACCTTAATGACGCCAAGGGAACGCTCGGTTCGCATCAGGACCGGCATGAGCATATCGGTAAAGGCAGCATCGGTTTAGAAGGCATCAAAAGGATAGTCAATCATCCTAAATTAAGAAACCTGCCTTTTATTCTAGAAACTCCTAAAAAAACCGAGCAGGACGACGCCATGAATCTAAAAACAGTGAGAAGGTTAAGGCAGGAATAGTTTATGGGTTACCCCTTTAAAGAGATAGAGCAAAAATGGCAGATTAATTGGGAGAAAGAGAAGATTTTTTCTGCCCAGCCCTCCCAGGGGAAAAAGAAATATTATCTGCTGGAGATGTTCCCTTATCCTTCCGGGAAAATCCATATGGGCCATGTGCGTAATTATACCATCGGTGATGTAGCAGCGCGCTTCAAGATGATTATGGGTTTTAATGTGCTCCACCCCATGGGGTTTGATGCCTTTGGCCAGCCTGCCGAGAATGCCGCTATCAAGAACAAGACTAAGCCGGATATCTGGACGCATAAGTGCATCGGTTGGATGAGGCCGGAGTTAAAGAAGATGGGCTTTTCTTATGATTGGCAAAGAGAGCTCTCTACCTCTGACAGCAGCTATTATAAATGGAACCAGTGGGTATTCTTAAAAATGCTTGAGCGCGGCCTGGCCTATAAAAAGGCCTCTTCTGTAAACTGGTGCCCCAGCTGCGAGACTACCCTTGCCAATGAAGAGGTTGTCGAGGGGGGCTGTTGGAGGTGCCACAGTAAGGTAGAAGAGAAGCAGCTGGAACAGTGGTTTTTAAAGATCAGCGTCTATAAAGAGCGGCTCTTGGAAGACCTTGGCAAACTAACGGAATGGCCAGAGAGGGTCTTGGCTATGCAGTCTAATTGGATAGGCAGGAGCCAGGGCCTCGAGATATATTTTCGCTTTAAAGGAAGCGATAGGGTCATACCGGTATTTACTACGCGGCCGGATACTATATTTGGCGCAACCTATATTGTGCTGGCCCCGGAGCATCCCCTGGTCAAGGAGATTATTAAGGGCAAGCCGCAGGAAAAAGAGGCCTTAAAATTTATTGCTAAGGCCAGCAAAGAGAGTAATGTAGTGCGCGCCTCTACAGATGTAAAAAAAGAAGGTATTTTTACCGGTAGTTTTGTAATTAACCCGGTGAATAACGAAGAAATACCTATTTGGATTGCCGACTATGTATTGATGGAATATGGCACAGGCGCGATTATGGCTGTGCCTACCCATGATCAAAGGGACTTCCTTTTTGCCAAGGCGCATAAATTGCCGATGAGGGTGGTTATAGAAAATCCCAAATCCCAAATCCCAAATCCCAAAGAGATGAAAGAGGCCTATGAGGGCCAGGGCATACAGGTAAATTCCGCTCAGTTTGACGGACTTCCTAATGAAGAAGCGAAGATAAAAATTAGTCAATGGATGGAGAAGGAAGGGACGGCTAAAATCCAGACCCACTGGCGCCTGCGCGACTGGCTGATCTCCCGCCAGCGTTATTGGGGGACCCCCATTCCGGTTATATATTGCAAAAGATGCGGCCTGGTGCCTGTTCCTTATGAAGAGCTGCCTGTCCAGTTACCTAAGGATGCGCCTTTCACCGGAGAGGGCGGAAGCCCTTTATGTAAAGTCAAGGAATTCCTAAATGCGCGCTGTCCTAAATGTAGTAGCCCTGCCCAGCGCGAAACAGATACCATGGCTACCTTCTTTGATTCCTCCTGGTATTTCTTGAGGTTCTGTTCTCCCGGATACGATAAAGGCCCCTTTGATAAAGAAGAGGCTGGCTACTGGATGCCGGTTGATCAGTATATCGGAGGGATTGAGCACGCGATCCTGCATTTATTATATTCGCGTTTCTTTACCAAGTTCTTCCAGGATTTAGGGTTAATAGATTTCTCAGAGCCGTTTATCCGCCTGCTCACGCAAGGGATGGTCTTAAAAGACGGGCAGGTTATGTCTAAGTCGCGCGGCAACATAGTTGACCCTGATTCTATCATCAAAAAATACGGTGCAGATACCCTGCGGCTTTTTATCCTCTTTGCCGCTCCGCCTGAAACTGAACTGGAATGGGATGAGCGCGGGATAGAAGGTGCCTCTAAGTTCTTAAACCGCGTCTGGCGCATTCAGGAGAATCTGAAGGATAGCGCGGACCATTTTCTTATCAGGGCCTTGCATAAAACCATCAAGAAGGTCAGCGAAGATTTCCAGGGGTTTAAGTTTAACACTGCCATAGCCAGTTTAATGGAGCTAACCAATGCTATCTATCAATCAGGGGCAAGCCAACAGGTTTTAGAAACCCTGGCTATAATGCTTAGCCCTATTGCCCCGCATTTTTGCGAAGAGCTCTGGCAGATCTTAGGAAATAAAGAAAGTATCTTTAAGGCAGGTTGGCCTAAATATGACCTCGCCTTTTTAAAGGAAGAGAAGATTACTATCGTGGTGCAGGTAAACGGTAAGCTGCGCGCCAAGATAGAGGTAGCTGCGGATATCTCCGAGAAAGAGCTCAAAGAAATGGTGCTAGCCGATGAAAAAATAAAGACCTGGCTGGAAAACAAACCCCCCAAGAACTTCATCCTTATCCCCCAGAAGCTGGTTAATATCGTGGTCTAAAAAACAAGTTAGAACTCACCCTTTCTTACGTCAATTGATATGGAAAGGGGGAATTTTTATGTTTTGCCTTACCCAGGAGGAGCGTGGGATTATTGTCTTTTTAGCCGGTATGGCTTTATTGGGCCTGCTGGTCGATTACTTATCTAAAAATAACCTCCCGCTTAAATCCTTGGTTACGCTTGATGAAAACTTAGGAAGGATTAACATTAATCAGGCGGATAAAGAGGCCTTGCTTGGCCTTCCCGGCATTGGCGAGAAATTAGCGCAGCGCATCCTGGATTACCGTAAGGAAAGCGGCGGCTTTAATGCCTTAGAGGACTTAAAAAATATAAAGGGGATTACTGAATATAGATACCAGAAGTTAAAAGAGCTTATTTTTCTGCCATGAATCTGCTGCCCCCCTTGGCTATCCTCTTTGCTTTAGGCATATTCCTTGCCGATAAAATAAGAATTAATCCTATTCTGCCTGGGATTGTCGCAGTTATTTTCTTAACCTTAGCCTTGATCCTAGCCTTAGTTAAAAGAAAAATACTATTTGAGATTTTTTTATGCTGCCTGGTTTTCTCGATAGGAGCCTTCTCTTTAAAGAACTACCACCATCTGCCTAAATGCCATATAGCAAGGTATACCTATTATAAGAGCAGCCAGCCCTATCTCATAAGGGGCTATGTGGATAGCCCCGCGGAGATAAAAGAAGGGAGGAGTTCTTTTATATTCCAGGCTCAGCAAATACAGCTGGGTGAGGCAAGTTATAATTGCTGCGGGAAAATTTTAACCTATCTAAAGGGCAAAAGGGAATTTTGTTATGGCCAGGGGTTGGTCTTAAGGGGCAGGCTATCAAAGCCTTTTGCTTTCGGAGGGGGGAGTTTTCGTAGTTACCTCTATAGGCAGGGGGTCTATGCCATATTACATGCGGACTCAGTAAGCCCTGGTATCGGACTTAAGAAAAATTACGTCTTAGCAGCTAAAATATTTGCCTTCTGGTTAAAGGATGGGATAGAGTCAGTAATCTTTAAATACCTCTCGCCTCTGCCGGGCAGTATTCTCGATGCCATGATATTAGGGGAGAAGAGGCATATTCCTCCATTGGTATATAGCTCTATGATTAAATCCGGGACCGTGCATATCCTGGTGGTGAGCGGTTTCAATGTGGGGATAGTCG
>VGKF01000002.1 GCA_016867175.1 Candidatus Omnitrophota bacterium
GCAAGGCGCAGCATAACTGACTGCAGCCAGTCCAAACAAACAGATAAAAAATACCAGCGCCTTACGCATTTTTCTTCCTCCTTAATGGGCAAATAAGACACCTGGGTTTATTTTTATGGCAAAACTCTTTTCCTAATTTTACCAGCAGCGCGTGGTATTCGTTAAATAGCTTAACCTTAGGAGTGAGGCCACGCATAAAGATATCCTGCAGTTGTGCGTAATCATAGTCTTCTTTTGCCAGGCCGTGCCTTAAAAGTATCCTTTTGGTATAGGCATCAACTACAAAGACCGGCTTATTCAGCGCATAGAGCATTATAGAGTCCGCGGTCTCCGGACCTATCCCGTTTACAGAAAGAAGCTGGGCGCGCAATTCCCGGATGCCACCTAAAGACATTTTTCTAATATTGCCTTGGTAGGAAGCAAAGAGAAATTTTAAGAAATTCTTCAATCTCCTGGCCTTGATATTATAATAACCTGCTGGCCTTATTAACCGGGCTAATTCTTCAACTGGCATTTTAAATAGCCGAATAGGGCTTAAGGCTTTTTTATCTTTAAGATTACTGATGGCCTTTTCCACGTTTGACCAGCTGGTATTCTGGGTCAGGATTGCACCCACCATGACCTCAAATGTATCTTCGGCCGGCCACCAGTACTGCGGACCGAAAAAAGTATGAAGTCTCAGATATATGCTATTCAACTTCGACTTCATTCCTTAAGTTCCAGGGGATTGTAGTTATAGTAGGCAAATATTGTATAGGCAGTACCGGCGACCGAGCCTGTAAACTTACCTTTAGGGGTAGCCCAACCGTGCCCGGTATCTGCAGAATCCTGGGTAGCATATGGCAGGCAGCTTTCTCCCTGGCCAGAGGGAGAGGGGCTTGAGATAATCATATTCCCCAGTTCCGCCAAATATTCTTCGGCCTTATTCATATACAGGCCTGCTTTCTGCGGCAGTTCTTTTTTAGCATAATAATCCGCTATAATCTTAAAAGATATAATCATCTGAGCGGTCCATTCTGACGATATAATCCCGCCCCTGGCTAAGTGCGTCTGGGCGGCAAAATCAAATCCTTTCATCTTAATAGTAGTCCCTTCCGGCCTTGTATAGTCAACCTCTATGCCGCAGTTCTGTTCTGCGAATTCCATAATCTTATCCGGGTTCATCCCTAAAGTCTCTAATTTTTCCGGTCCGATGGCTGCAATGGACCAGGCATAGGTATCAGTAGCTATGGTAGAATCTCCCCGGCCACGCTTAACAGGCAGGTCTGTTTTGCCATAGGTATGCTGAATTAACCAGCTTAAAACCTTGTCCCTGGCCTCTAGATAAATAGGCCGGGGAGACATTTTATAGAGCATGTTAAAAAAGGCGTAGGCATCCAAATGATGCTCGGTAGCATACCAGCTGAAGTTCGGGCCTCCGCGTATACCGCCATCCTTATCTTCATTTTGTAATACGATTATCGCTTGCGCGATATCTTCTGCTAACTTAAGATAGCTTCGGTCCTGGCTCTTTTGGGTATATTGTATTATAGCTATGCCCAGCCAGATATTTGGACCGCTATGCACAACCTCTTCTGCCGGTAGCCCATCGTCAACATAATAGGCATTAATAAAATTTCCTCCCCTTCTTTGGGCCTTCTTATCAAAGAATTCCAGCATTTTCTTGGCCCGCTCGAAATCATCAAAATATGTATAGGCCTGCAATACCAGCGATTGGTCATAAGTAAAGGCCCAATTATTAACATCGCCATCTCCCTCAAAGCTCATTACCAGACCTGAGCGCGGATTCTGGTGGACCTTAAGCCATTGATACATCTTATCTATATTGGCCTTTTCAAGGCTGGCCTTGCGCTTACCCAAATCCACCAGCTCTGCGCTAACAGCACTCTCTTTATGCTGCAAAGAATCAAGCTCGCCCTGCAGGGCTGCCTTCTCCTGGCTTAACTTATTAATCAAGGCCCCGAGCTCTTTTAGCTTACTGGCATTGCTGACCTCTGCTAGCTCTGATTTCTCACTTAGCTGCCCCCTATCTTCCTCGAGCTTTTTAATACGTTCTTGGAAGGCCTGGATCTTCGTTTCTAAATCCTCGCGCTCCTTATTTATGTCTTTAATCTTCTGCTTGGCAACACTAGAATCCTGCAGGGTATTTACCAGCTGCTGCACCAAGGCTTTATTCCCTCTGATTAATTTTATATTTATGTAGCTATTAACCGCAAAGGCAAGCCCCAAGATAATAATCACGCTCATAACAAAGGGGACAAACCATTGCTTGGCCCTGGCATAACGCATAATCTTATCATTATCCGTCTCAGAGATCTGCTCGTAGGCCAGGCCGATAAGATATTTGTTAGGCTGTTCAGCCACATCCTGCACCCAGGCTACCTTAGCCACGGCAGAGATAGGTTTTTTCGAAAAAGGCATCTCTATACCCAGGGAGAGTTTTACCTGTTTTGCCTTTATAATGGCAGCCAGCTCGGGATTTAGGTTATTGGCTGTCAGGCATATCCCGCCCCTGCCTATATCATTGGTAAAACCCTGTAGCCAATCCGAAAGCAGATCTCTACCATCAAGGCTGGCTATGTTAAACTCAACCGGAAACACGGAATCCAATCTTATATACTGCCTGCGGTCAGAAGCACCATTCTCTTTTTTAGCCATATTATCTTTAGTCTATTCTTTCTAAAATAATCCTTTGTTTTATCTTCTTAGCCAGCTCTTCATAAAAGGACTTAAATGCAGCATAATCTTCCCGGGGAATAAGGGTTTTCTTAAGCTCTGTCTTCTGTCCTAGAATTATCTTATTGGCATTACGGCTATATTCTACTTTAAAATTCACCCACTGGCTATCTATGTTTAAGTTCTCCGGTATATATTTTATAGCAAAATTAGCAGGAATTTCAATCTCAAATATCGTTTCTTTAGTATCTAGGGGCGTAAGGTCTATTGGATACCTGCGTTCTTCTTTGGCTACCAACCCCGTATCCAGGCTAACCAGTTGGGGCATAATCCTTAATGACCCGGCTGCGGTAAAATATTCCGGGCCGCTGAAACTATATTTTAAGGTAATCGTTTCTCCCAGGTTATCCATATTTTTTATTTCATAACTGCCAAGCCTGGCACCTATAGAAAATTCCTGTATCTTCTCTTTTAGGGCCTCTTCTATTAACTGCGGAGGGGTATACAATAGCCAGAAGCGCTGTGCCTGGTCGTACATACCGTAAGTAGAGGTAACCTTCTCTCCGCTGACAGATTCCTCCGGACTGACTATTATACGCAGGTGCTGGCTGATCAAGTTATGCCTGGCAGAGTAGCTGGGCGTTTCCTGTATTTTATAACCCGTCTCTTGAAATAAAAGAATCTTTCTTGCCTGGTCGTCAACTGGCAGGTCACCAAAAGGGCAGGTCTGTGCAGTAGGATCAAGGAAAATAGTCTGATCCCTAAATGAGAGCGCGGCAATACAGTGATTAAATAATACTGCCGGAAAATCCTCTACTAGATCATAATATTCTTTTGTGGCAATAAGCACCGGCCAGGCAGAAAACCCTGCCTCTTTTAACATAGTTACTAAAAGTATGGCCTGGTCTTTACAGTCACCGTATTTATTGCGGAAGGTATCTTCGGCCTGATGCGGCTCGTATCCTGCCTGCCCGTATTCTACGGCCACGTAGCGTATCTTCTGAGCACAGAAATTATAGATTGCCCTGGCCTTTGCTTCTTGAGAATCTTTATTGTTGGTTAACTCTCTGACCTTATCTTTAATGGCAGGGCCTGCCTTTATCTTATCGCGGGCGAGTTTCCACCACCAGTTATAAATCTCCTGCCAGCTCTTAAAGGTAGAAAGGATTATAGTCGGATTTATCTGAGATTCCGGAGGCATGCTCGGCTCTGGCATTATCTGCGGCAGGTCTTTAAACTGCCAGCTATATATGAGTTCTTTATCCTTTTTTTCTACGCTCGGCAAAAGGCGCGCCCCGAAATTATTATACTCTCCGTTAATGGTCTTGATATAGACGTTTTTCCCTCTTGGTATGGTGAGACTAAAGTTGGCCATAATAACCGGCTCCCGCGTCTGCAGCGTATAGCCTAATACGAAATCTTTTTTATTAATCAGCTGGGAGCGGTAAATCTTTATTTTATACTCTATTACCGAGCCTTCGGTAATCTCTGGGAAAGAGATAATATAAGCCCTGGCATTGCTATAAAGCGGGAAATTAAGGTACTTAGAGACATCGCGTATATGGCGCTTGCCTACCTCCACCACTATGCCATCAGGCCTTATGCTGCGGGCATATTCTAATTCTATTTTTTCGTAGGTAGAATCATATCCTATGTGGCTCTCTGCAAAATCTTCTTTGCCGCGTTCATTCAAAATCTTAACTATGTAATGCAGGGTAGAAACCTGAGTATTATTAGGAAGGATTTCTATCTTTTCATCACAGGATAAAATCAGCGCCCCTGCCTGAGGGTAGAGCTCTTGGGCAGGCGACCTGCTTATGATCTGGTAGGTAGCAGGGCTTAAACTTCTTATGTTTATGCTACTTACCTGCCTTTCAATAATGTTAATGCGCTCAGCGGCTAGAGAGGAGAATTCTTTGCTTTTTATCTTTTTATAGGCCTCTAAGGCCTGGTCGAAAAGATTCATCTTCTCGCAGGTCAGGCCGTGATAATAAAGGCTCTCATCGTCTTTATTTTCTTCCTTATCAAAGGCCTCTAGCGCGTCGGTAAAATCACCTAAGCGGTAATACGAAATAGCCAGCATCTTCTTGGCCTGGCTGTTACTGGTGTTACGTAACTGCTCTATTGCCTTGGTGAAATCTCCCTGCCTGTAATAGAGCTGGCCGAGCTCAAAAGAGAGCCTCTCCAGATCGCCGCCCTTGCTAATCAGGTCCTTGTATAGACTGACTGCGCGCTGGTATTGCGCCTGCGACTGAGCGGCGTAATTCTGAGCCTGGCCCAACTCGACCCTTTGGTTACAGCCTGCCAGAATTATACAAGCCAAGAAGAAGGATATAATTTTTTTGTTATTAGCAATAGCGGTAATAAACATTGCAGGTTCCTTCGCTAGAAATCATACAAGGGCCGTAGGGATGCTCTGGCGAACAGATTTTTTTAAAAAGCAGGCAGTCCCGCGGCTCTTCAATTCCCCTGATTACCTCTCGGCAACGGCATCTGGTGTCTTTGATGCCGCTGGATTTATTCTCTGCCTTAAACCCAAATTCTCTAACCGCGTCTAACCTAGAGAACTCTTTTCTTAAACGTAACCCGCTTTGCGCTATAGAACCTAATCCGCGCCAGTTAGCAACAGTTGGCTCAAAGACAGAAGAGATTATCTTTTTTGCCTTGAGGTTACCTAAACTTCTTACTGCCCGGTTATACTGATTCTCTACCTTTGGCCTTTTTTTTATTCTTTGCTGCAAAAGAAAATAGATCCCTTCTAGCATATCCAAAGGCTCAAAGCCAGCCACGCAACAACCTATTTTATATCTTTTAGCTATAAATGCATAGGGTTTTGTTCCGATGATTGCCGAGACATGGCCGGGCAGGAGGAAGCCGGAGATATTTAAATCGCAATCCTTAGCTAAATATTCAAGGGCCGGGGGGATAAGCTTAAAGGCGCAGTAAAAAAAGATATTCCTAAGGCCTTTTCTTTTGGCATCTAAAACTGTAAGCCCTACGGTGGGCACAGTAGTCTCAAAGCCTACTGCTAAAAAGATAACCTTTTTTTTAGGGTTTTGGAAAGCAACTGAAATAGCCTCCAGGGCAGAATAAACTACGCCTACCTGAGCGCCCGCAACCCTGGCCATCTCCAAAGTAGATTTACTCCCCGGTACGCGCAGCATATCACCAAAGCTAAGAATAATATTATTTTTATCCTGCGCTAGGGCTATTGCAGCGTCAATATACCCCGGGCTTGAGACGCAGACCGGGCAACCCGGTCCAGAGATAAATTTAATGCTCGGAGGAAGCAACTTCCCCAGGCCGAACCTGTGGAAACTTTGGGTATGGCTTCCGCAGACCTCCATAATCCTTAAACTTTCTGAGTGAGCTAGGGAATGGATCTTTTGAGAGATCTTATTTGCCAGATTTTTATTGCGGAACTCATCAACGTATTTCATGGATGATCTTGAGTGTCTCTTTTGCTTTTTGGGAGTTGAGTTTTTCTATGGCAAATCCGGCATGGACAATCACGTAGTCACCTAATTTTATACTAGAAAGCATCTGGATATTAACTTGGCGTTTTAGGCTGCCGCTTTGAACCTGGGCGAATTCCCCCTGGATCTTTTCTATCTTCATGGGTATACCAAGGCACATATCCTATCTCCTAAAGCTTGCTATTGAGGCCTGCCCTAAAGAAATACTAGAGTCATTGCACGATAATTTATTATGTAGCAATACCGTAAACCCCTCTTTATATAATAGCTCTTTACTCTCTTTGAGTAAAAGCCTATTTTGGAACACCCCGCCGGATAAGACCACCTTGTTAATCAGAGTCTCTTTTCTTAAAAGCAGGGCCAGGCTTTTTATCGCCTGGGCTACTCCTAAATGGAATCTTAAGGCAAGCCTTTGTGGCTCTTCTTTATCACTTAGCCCCTTAACAATATCTTTAAACACAGGGACAGGATCAATGATATAGCCTCTTTTGGTTTTACATATACTAAAAACAAAACCCTTAACCTTTCCCTTATAGCAGAGGGCCTTTCTTTCCAGCTCTACTGCTAGGCTTCCTTCAGAAACTGCCTTATATTTTTTTAGGATTAGGCTGGCTATAGCATCAAAGAGCCTGCCCATGCTGCTAGAGAGCGGCGCATTAAACCCCAGGGAATACATCTTTTTTAAAATACGCCAATCTTTTTTATTCACCCCTCGGAGAAAATCATTGTTCAGCTCCAAGAACCTATCTTTATAAATCTGATAAAGCCAGGCTACAGCCAGCCTCCAGGGCTCTTTTATTGCCTGGCTCCCGCCTAAAAGCGGTATCTCTTTTAGGTGCGCTGCCCTTATATAATTTCCATAATCGCAGATTAAAAATTCTCCTCCCCAGAGGGCCTGGTCATCTCCTAAGCCTGTGCCATCAAAGGCAATACCTATAACCTTTTGATTCTTCATCCCTGCCTCTGCCATGCAAGCGGCAATATGGCTGTGGTGATGCTGGACAGTTATTATTTTATGTGTGGAGGCTAAATGCTCCATAGCCTGTAGAGTAGATTGATAGCCCTGATGCAGGTCGCAGGCAATGATTTTTGGTTTTTTCTTTAAAAAAAACCCAAGGTCGGATTTAAAATAAGAAAAATCACCAGGGTCATTTAAATCAGAATGTAAAGGGCTGAAATAGGCATGCTTACCTTTTATAAAACAAAGCGTATTCTTAGACTGAGGGCCTACTGCCAAGATTGGTTCTTTGCATATAAATGGGAGGCTTATCTTTTTTGTTTCCATCGGCTATAAAGTCTCAAGGGCTAATATCCCGTCTATCCTAAAAGAGCGCTCTTCATTCCTTAAATAACAATGGCCCACAAGATAAAAAATATTTCTTTCCTGCCTAATCTCTCGGGGCAATACCTCTCTTTCGGAGACTTGGGCATTGGAAGCAGCAAGGTATTTTATTTTAAGCTTAACCTTTAAGTTTATGGCCTCCTGTATCTTAGAGATTTTCTGGTTATTTATATCGTCTAACTTGCCAGAAGGAAGAGAAAATAAACTTAAGAAATTGCTGAAATCAAAAATCTCTTTTTCCTTTAAGCTCTTTTTTAATATATTAAATACTTTTAAGGTAAGCTCTACATCCGAAAGGGCGCGGTGCTCCTGCGCGGTTTTTACGCCTAGCTTCTCTGAGACAAACCAGAGCGCATAGCGCTCTAAAGAAGGAAGGAGCCTCCTGGCCATTTTGAGCGCATCCACTACCGCAGTGCCGCAAGGAAGCTCTCTCCCGATAAGTTTTAACTCATTATTCAGAAAGGCCAGGTCAAAGGCAGCATTATAAGAACAGATACATGCGCCCTGAATAAAGTCTATAAATTTAGGCATGACCGTCTCAATCGTGGGTGCGTTGAAGAGCATTTCGCTGCTTATATGGTTAACCTGAAAGGCAGCCTGAGAGATAGCCCGGCCAGGGTTCACCAGCGATTGGAATACGCCCAGCCTCTCGGCTCCCTTTACCCTCACAGCAGCCAGCTCTACTATCCTGTCCCCTGACTCAGGAGAAAGGCCGGTGGTCTCAGTATCAAAGATGACGAATTCTACCTCATCTAAATTTCTATGCATCTTTCCTGGTAGCGATATACGCCGCAACGAGTCTGGCAGGATGATAGGAAAGCTTTACCTTTTTTAGGTTTGCCAGACCAGAATCATCCATGATATTTATATACTTATACCCCGCCAGATCCAAACAGAACTGACGAAAGATAAACTGCGCCAGGCCCTTTATTGAAAGGTCGGTTATCTCATATAAGACGCAGAAGGTTTCCTGGTTTAACTCAAAGCCAAAGGTGAAGCCTTTTATTTCTTTACCTATCTTAACGATGCTACCGCGGATGTCTAAACTCCGGAAATCTTTCAGTAATAGCTGAAGGCAATTAAGGCCGTCTCGAAGCATCCCCTTATATACAGGATCTGTGCTCTTTTGGCTGCGTTCTTCCATCCAGCTTTTATATAAAGCAAGGCAGCCTCGGCTTTCTGATTTTGAAAACGGCAGGTATTTAAACTGATAGTGTTTGCTAAAATAATTTAGAGAGGCCCTTTTGGATTTAAATCTTACCCCTTTTAAACTTACCAGCTCTTCCCTAAGGCAGAGGTAATCAGGAGGCTTCTCCTGACAGGAATAACCGCGCTCCCTAAAGAAGCCTAGATCCTCGCTCTCTATATTTTCTATGCGCGATATCTGCCTGTTTTTATTGAAGCGGTCCATAATTTTAAAGGCCTGCTGTATGACGCAGGGATTTGACTCTAAGGCTAGCGGCGGTAGATAAAGGAAGCTCCCTGATTTATCCCGCAAGAATACGCAAAGGCTCTTTTCTATTATCGCCCACTCTATGCAAAAAAGTTTTTTCCAGATATAGATATTTTCAAAGGCATATGCCGATAGCATATGACTACGCAAGGATAAAAACTTAAGAAATATTTTTTTGTCCCGGAGCTTTAAGGTATTGAGTTTCATAAAATAATACCTAGCTGGCTCAGCTCTAAAACACCGTCGTATTTTTGAACTATTTGCGGATTATCCAGCAAGAGCTTTTGGTAATGCGGGCTATTTAAAAGTTCGCTTAAATAAGCTGCGTATTCTCTAAATTCTAAGGTGCTGCGTCGCTCTTTAACAAAAGGACAATTCAGGTCAACTGAGAGGATGATCTTTTCTCCCTTGCGATTAATAAGAAAAGGGTAAAGCTGGCATTCAAATGGCCTTGAGCTATATATCTGGCATCTATTCGAAGAGGGATTGAGGAAAAGACAGAGAAAATTTTTATCTACCTCTGAGCCTAACCTAAGAGGGACCTTATCTGAAGAGGCCTGTTCTTTATTTAAAAGATTCCGGCTGGCTAGTTCTCCTGCCTCCTCCTTTAAAAACCTTGGAGACCAGCAAGAATCAGGCTCACGAAACCTGCAACAACCCAGGCACTTAAGACAAAAATCTTGCGCTATAAACTGCTTTATCATTTGACCACGCTGCCCAGTGTAATCTTTTTATCCGGGGTTATAATCACTATTCCTGTTTCATCTGAAGCTGCCAGAAGCATCCCCTGGCTCTCTACCCCCCTTAAAAGCGCCGGCTCTAAATTATCCACCACTACCACCTGCTTACCGAGCAGCTCTTCTTTCTGGTAAGAGCCTCTGATCCCGGCTACTACCTGCTTAGTCCTATCTCCCAAATCTAGGATGATTACATAAAGCCTATCAGCATCAGGATGGTCGTTGACTTCTTTGATCTGGGCTATCCTTAGTTCTAGTTTCCTGAAGTCTTCGATACTAATCATTACCCCTCCCTTTTGCCTAAAATGCCCCCTTATCTGTTATTTAATAATAACACGCCTGTATAAAAACACAAGTTCAACTAAAATTGTTTAATTATCCGGAAGATAAGTTATAAATACTGGGGAGAGTATCGTGCTTTAGGCCTGGGTTACTTATTCAATACCTCAATAGCAGTAGTAGCGGTAGCAGTATTTCCTCTTACGTCCGTTACAGTCAGGGTAACGGTAAAGGTCTGCGGCTGGGAATAACCGCTGTAGTAGGTATTCACGGGGTTAGCCTTATTAGAGATATCCCCATCTCCAAAATCCCAGGAGTAGGATACTATCTTTCCGGCCGGGCTTCTGGAGCGAGAACTATAAAGATGCACGGTTAAGGGAGAGTATCCTCTTTGCGGCCTGGCGATAATTACGGCAATAGGCTCAACGCTTGCCGCCTTTGACTGTTTCTTTACCGGCTGTGGTTTCTGTTTAGCAGCCTTTTGCTTGCGCTGTACCTTATCCAACTCCGCGCTTACTGCCTGGCTTTCGCCTGGCGCAGGCTGCTTAGCCGCTGCCTCGATAGAGGCCAGCTCTTTTTTTATAGATGCTGCTTTCTTTTTAGGTGTTGGCTTAACAGGCCTGGAGGCCTTTGGTTTAGCTACCCCAAGGAAGGGCTTTTCAGTATTTAGGACACTTTGGATATAAAGATCTAGCTGTTCTTTGAGCTTAGCAATGCGCGCTTCCTCGCGCAGGTCTTTCTCTTCTTCTATCTTGATTATTTTTTCCCTGTAAGCGGGATTATGGTCGTATTTATAGTCGGAGACAGCAATAAATGGCAAACGAAAGACTCCCGCGATCAATTTTACAAACATGGCCGCCGGGTCATAAAGGGCCATCTTAAAGCGGTTTTCAATACGCCCCATCTTCTTATAGTAATGCTCTACCATTCTACGGCGCCTTGAGAAACGCTGCTTTGCTAAATCTAGCTCCGCAGGAACGCTGTTATCCGCACCCAGGGTATACTCTAAGATGGCATAGCTATCGCGTGAGGCTATATAACCCTTATCATAGGGAGGCTGGCCCTGTTGAAACTTATAGGTTGCGCAGCCGGATAAAAAAACCGCTAATAAGAATACGCTGGCAATTTTTCTCATATCTGTCTGCTCCTTAGGCTCTTATAAGGTCATTTTTCTGGCGGGCCCGACGAGATTTGAACTCGCGGTCTTCAGATCGACAATCTGACGTGCTGAACCAGGCTGCACCACGGGCCCCCAAGAGAAGATGCCAATTGTAACGCAAAACAGGTTGTTTTGCAATATCTTTAATTATGGTGGGCGATAGAGGACTTGAACCCCTGACCTTCTGAATGTAAGTCAGACGCTCTAACCAGCTGAGCTAATCGCCCGGAAGGTATCTTATTATAAGGCAGGATATCGGGGAAGGTCAACGCTTATTTGATTTAAAAACCTTAAGCATCTCGTCTTCTTCGTCCTGCGCCTCTTCTTCTTCAGATACAACGTTGCGGAACAGATTCAGCTGCTTCTTAGTCAAAATGGATTCGATCTCCGCATCAGCTTTCTCTTTTAGCTTCCTGGATTTAACAGCCGCCTCGCTGATAATCTTGGCGTTCTCTGTTTTTTCTTTAGTCAGGATCTCCTTTACCTTTATCTTCTGCTCTAGGCTCAAGTCTAGTCTCTGATTAAGCTCCCGGATACGCGCCTCAACCCTCTCCAGCCTCTGCTCGCTGACGGCTCCTTGGACCTTAGCCGGCTTCTCGCTGACTAATGTCTCTGAAGAGGCGCTTCTCAAAAAGGCTAAAATAAGCGTCGCCGCTAGTAAAAACATCCTGTTTTTAAATATCATCTGTTATCACCTCATTAGTGCGCGCTGACGATTTCTTTGACCCGCATTAACCTGATAAGGTTACCGCGCTCAAATTCATTAATCTTCTGGGTGATATAGCGGATGGTATCCTGTATAGATGGTATCAGCATATACTCAAGGGCATTAACTCTCCTTCTGGTGCGTTCTATCTCATAAGAAAGTATCTCTAGGGTCTTCAGCAGCTGCGCAAGTTTCAGCAAGGACTGCATATAGTCCCCGGAGGAAGCAGCCACTAAATCCAGCTGCGCTGAAGTAGTTAAAAAATTGTACCCCTTATTTAGCTTAAGCTGCTCAATGCTGAACAGCGGGACCCTGACGTTCATAATCCTGTCAGTAGCTACTTTCAGCTCTGCCTTGAAATCCATCTTAGCGAGCGACTCTTGAAAATCTTTCTGACTTGAGCTAATGCGGCAATAGAGAAGCCGGCGCATTATCTCTTGGGTCCTTTTCTGGAAATCCTCCTTGGCCCGGTCAATATCTTTAATTAGGCCCATTAACCTGCGCATCATCTCCTCCAGCTTATCCTGCAGCAGCTTATGCCCTCTTTGCGCCAGGATCAGCCTGCGGCGCAGGCGAAGCAGCTCCATACGATTCGGGTTTATCCTTAAAATCATGGGCTATTCAACCGCGTAATAGCGGTTCAGGTAATCTTCCCTGATGCGCTTTAACTCCTGCCTGGGGATCTCTCGCAATAAAGACCAGCCGATTCCTAAGGTCTCTTCTATAGAGCGCTCCTCGGATTCTTCCTGCCTGACAAAGCTATCCTCAAAATTGCTGGCGAACTTAAGATACAATTTATCTAAGTCTGAGAGCGCAGCCTCCCCTAAAATAACCGCTAGCTCCCTTGCTTCTTTACCTTTGGCATAACAGGCAAAGAGCTGGTTTAAAACATCGGAGTGGTCCTCTCTGGTCTTTTGACTACCTATACCTTTATCTTTTAAGCGGGAGAGGCTAGGCAAAACATCAACCGGAGGATATATCCCCTTACGATGCAGCTCGCGCGAAAGTATAATCTGGCCCTCGGTGATATAACCGGTAAGGTCGGGTATAGGATGGGTCTTATCATCCTCGGGCATAGTCAAAACCGGTAAAAGCGTAATCGAGCCGGGCTTACCCTTGATGCGGCCGGCGCGCTCATAAAGCGTAGCCAAATCAGTATAGAGATACCCGGGATAGCCGCGCCGGCCAGGGATCTCTTTACGGGCAGCGGATATTTCACGCAGAGACTCGCAGTAAAAAGTCATATCAACAAGTATGACCAAAACATGCATATCCAGGTCAAAGGCCAAATATTCTGCGCAGGTAAGGGCCAAACGCGGTGTTGAGATGCGCTCGATAGCCGGGTCATTGGCCAGGTTTATAAAAAGCGTGCTACGCTCAATTGCTCCTGTATCGCGGAAGCCCCGGATAAAGAAATCCGATTCCTCAAAGGTAATTCCCATGGCTGCGAAGACTACGGCAAAGGCCTCGTTTTTACCTAATACCTTGGCCTGACGCGCAATCTGCGCAGCTAAACGCGCATGAGGGAGCCCGGCAGCAGAGAATATAGGAAGCTTCTGACCGCGCACCAGGGGGTTCATCCCGTCGATAGTCGAGACCCCGGTCTGGATAAACTCGGAAGGGTATGCGCGGGAGCTGGGGTTAATAGGGTTGCCGTTAATATCCAGGCGCTTGGCAGCAATTATATCAGGGCCCTTATCGGCCGGCCGGCCAGCGCCGTCAAAGATCCTGCCTACTAAATCAGGCGATACTGCCAGCTCCTGCGTGCGGCCCAAAAAACGCACCTTAGAGCCAGCGACATCCAAACCCAGGGTTCCCTCGAACATCTGCACCAAGGCCTTATCTTCGGAGATCTCAAGGACCTTGCCTCGGCGTACTGCTCCGTCAGAAAATTCTACCTCTACCAACTCTGCGTATTTTATATTTTCAGTCTTCCCTACTACTACCAAAGGCCCGGAAACAGATTCTACGGTAAGGTATTCTCTAAGCATAGCTCTTTCTTAGCTCCTCTTCTATCTTGATAAACTCTCCCAGGTTACCTTCAGGGATATATTTTAGGCGGCTGATCTTTTCGCGTACAACCAAACCTACTATCTTTTCGAAATCAACGCCCTCTTTGAGCTTTGCCTTGCTCAAGGCGTAATAAAGCATAACCACTTTAAGCATCAGGTATTGTTTTTTAAGCGAGGTGTATGTATCCACTTCGTGGAAGGCATTCTGGTGCAGAAAATCTTCGCGAATAGACTTGGCTACTTCTAGGACCAGCCTGTCCTCAAAAGAAAGGGATTCAATACCCACCAAGCGGGCAATCTCGAGCAACGAAGCCTCTTCTTCAAGGAGCCGCATCGCTTCTCTTTTTAAAACAATAAATTCTTCGCAGATATTATCCTTTAAGAAATCTCTTAGGTTGTTATGGTATAAAGAGTAACTTAAAAGCCAGTTTATCGCCGGGAAATGCCGGGAGTTGGCTAGCTTATCATCTAGCCCCCAAAAAACTTTAACTACCCGAAGCGTTGCCTGTACTACAGGATCCGAGATATCCCCTCCAGGAGGAGAGACCGCGCCCATAATACTTAAGGCGCCGCTACGGCTGTCTTTACCTAAGCAGGTAACCTTACCTGCGCGCTCATAAAATTCCGCTATCCTGGAAGATAGATATGCAGGGTAACCCTCTTCTCCGGGCATCTCTTCTAACCTACCGGACATCTCACGCAGCGCCTCTGCCCAGCGGCTGGTTGAATCTGCCATTACCGCCACAGAATAACCCATGTCGCGGAAATATTCGGCTATGGTAATGCCGGTGTATATAGAGGCCTCACGGGCAGCTACCGGCATATTAGAGGTGTTAGCCACGATTACCGTGCGCTCTAATAGTGGACGGCCAGTGCGCGGATCTTTTAACTCAGGAAAGCTTAATAAGAGATCTGCGCATTCATTACCCCTCTCTCCACAAGCCACATAGACAATAATCTGGGCATCTGACCATTTTGCTACCTCATGCATAGTCACGGTCTTGCCCGCTCCAAATGGCCCTGGGATACAGGCAGTCCCGCCTTTGGCGATAGGAAAAAACGTATCTATGACCCTCTGTCCGGTAGTGAGCGGTTCAAGCGGAGCAAATTTTTCCTTTACCGGGCGTTCTTTTCTCACCGGCCAACGCTGTAGCATAGTTATATCTTTGATCTTTGCGTCATGTTTAATCCTAGCTACGCTCTCGGTAACATTAAAATCGCCTTCTTTGATCTCTACAATTTCTCCGCTTACTCCGAGAGGGACCATAATCTTATGCTTTATCAGAGGGGTTTCATCTACCGTACCTACAATATCCCCGGGATTAACCTGTTCTCCTGCTTTTAGCGCCGGATAAAAATGCCACTTCCTTTGGTGATCAAGGCCAGCTACATCCAGGCCCCGGGAGATAAAATCTCCTGACTTATCCCTTAGCAGATTTAAGGGTCTTTGTATGCCGTCATAGATAGAGCTGGCTAATCCCGGGCCAAGCTCAACGCTCAAAGGCTCATTAGTCAGATAGACCGGCTCTCCTGGGCCTATGCCACTGGTCTCTTCATAAACCTGTATATAGGCCAGCTCTCCTTTTAGTTCAAGAATCTCTCCGATAAGCCTCTTATCTGAGACGCGCACCATATCATACATCTTGGCCCCCTGGCAGTGCTTGGCTACTACCAGCGGCCCTGATACCTTAATAATATTTGGTTGCTTGGTCATCATTTCTCCCTCTTAAAACTTCCCTGTTGCACGGAGCCGGATATCCCTAACCATACCCTCTAAAACCGCGCTTTTGTCTTCACTGCTTAAGGGGATAAAAACAGGTAGGGGCAATTCCCTGAAACTACCTATTCTCTCGCTTGAAAGCCCATAAAACTCCTCCTCCACTAGACAGACTGCGCAGCCTTTTTGCACGCTATCTGCTAAGGCCACTTCTGTTTCTTCCTTGTTATTTACCGGGTATACATGAAAACCCAGGGCCCTGAATCCTAAAACTAAATCAGGGGTGCCGATTATCGCCAGGGTTTCACCCGATATATCTTCGTTAGGCATATACGCTGTTTAACCTTTCCTGCAGGAGTTTGGCCGGCAGGGCATTAAGTTTAGCCAGGATAATCATACGCATAAGCTTAATCTCATTATCCTTGGCAAAGTAGTATGCCAGGACCGGCTCCGGGCCGAGGTTGAAATACTTTACCGGCCGCAGCGCCCCAACCAGGAAATCATTGATCGCCTTCTCCAATACAACAAATGATTTTTCCTGTTTGGCCTTTTCTATCGCCCCTCTTAAAAAATAGGCGTAGTCTATCATACGGCTTCCATTATATACGTATTCCAACAGATGCATGAATGCCCCTAATTCCAAAACATATGCTTGGGCAAAAGCATCTTTTTTAATAAAGCCCTCGAAAGAAAGATGCCTGACAAGGGCCTCCAGAGGTTCCTCCAGGATGCGCAATCTAAGGAAGGTTTTGATATTATGCATATCCGCCAAATGCATAAGGTAATTTTTAAGAAACCGGCTGCCGCAATTTATTAATGCCTCTCTTAACTTTTCCGCTGTAGATAAATCTAAAAGTTTAAGCAGCCCTTTATCCAGCACTAATTCAGCAATAAGCTTCTTAAGCCCTGCCGATTCCTTCTCTAAGGCCTGCTCTAGCTGTACGCTATCCTTAACCCTTAAAAGCTCTTCGTCAAAAAGACCGGATTCCACAAAAAGGCGAAGCGCCGAATCCAAGTCGGCATTTATTGCCTCCTGAAAAACTGCCTCCTTGATCAGAAAACGCTCCAGCGCCTTGATCCTTCCGATAGCAAAAGTATAATCAAGTTCGGATATATGTTGAGCCATCGTTATTTATAGCCCCGAGCCTCCATCGGAAAAAAGAATTCTAGCTACCTCGCCTTCGTATTGGAGCTTCATGCTATCCTGGTAAAAACGCGAATCTTCAGAGACTGCTTCTACTTTATGCCGACCGACCTGCTCTTTTTTAAATCTTTCTTTCTTTAAAAGAGGTTCCAACCTCGCGAAAACAGCGTCAATCAATTCATGCCTGGCTGTTAAAAGATTTTTTTTGCTTTCTAGCCGCGCAGCGACTAGCAGCTTCTCTTTCTGGGCCCTTAGGATCAGCCCTTCCTCCTCTAAAAGTTTAAGGTAGAGCTGGCTGGCTTCTTCTCTGGACTCATGAATAAGCCGCGTCGCTTCTTCTTGAGCCGCAGAGATTATCTCCTGGGCCTTTCCCTCAGCCTCATCTAGGATATGCTGGATAATAGACTCTAGAGACATTTAAATTTTCACCATCGATAATAATAAGAATGCCGCAGCTAACCCCAGGATAGCATAGATCTCTACAAAAACAGGTAATACCAGGGCCTTGCCTGCCTCTTCTGGTTTTTTGGCTACCAGATAAATAGAGGCAACCGCAACCTTCCCCTGCCAGACCGCTGATACAGCTTCTACCAGGCTTACCACCAGGCAGATAGAAAATATCTGCAGCCCCTGGTAAAGATTGGGGATTTTAATCTGGCCGGCCAATAGGTTGAGCTTGTTTATCACGAGAAATCCGATTAAAAAACCGTAAAAACACTGCGTGCCCGAGATGCCTATCAATGGGATCATGCGGCCGAATTTCTCCGGGTCCTCTGTTATCACCCCTCCTGCAGCCTGGCCTGCCAGGGCTACCCCGATAGCCGAGCCTATTCCTGGTATAGCCATGACTATGGCTGCCCCTGCAATTGCAAAACTTAAACCTGCTTCCATCCTTACCTCCTCAATGAGCGCATAAATTACGGAGCGCAAAGCGCGACGTAAGCTATATGCGCGAATTGATCCTGAGCTTACGCAGTACTTTTCTTCGAAAAGTACAAGTGTTTAAGCGAAGGATCTATTCGATATTAATATATTTTGTTTCTACTTTAAACGGCCTAAAAGGGCTCCCTCCGCTTTTAAAAAACTTGGAGAAGAACTCTACAAACTGCAGCCTTACCGGATGCACAAATGCGCCTAAGAGATTCATCAGAAAAGCAACCAGGTGCCCGGCTACAAAAATACCTGCCAAAATCACGCTGCTAAAGATAACTCTCAGAAAAGCCACTTTATTTATAAATGGGACGGCCGAGAGAAAAATCTGGCTGAACTGCATGCTAACCAAATTAATGGTGCTAGCCATAACTCCGGTTACCAGCCCCAAGGCCCATAGACGGCTATACGAGAGGATATCGCTTAAATAGCCTGAAATCGCATTATAAAGATTGTACATCCCGTAAAAAAGCCTGGAGCCCCACCCTCTTTCAAAGCGGCCCTGCGTAAGTATGAGCGTTATAGCCGCAATCAGCGCGGCATATCGAAAGACAGCTACCCCCTTGGGCTCAAGAAGCTTTAAAAATACGAGTATCATCCCAGTGAAGCCGAATAAAAAAGTAAGCATGGGTAACTGGTCTAAGAGCACCTCGAGATAGCGCTTATTCTTGATATTGCCTATAGCGGCTACGATATTGCCAAACCATATCTGGATTATACCCAGGACAAGGGCAAACCCCAGGAGCTTGGTCGGCTCTTTTATGGGGTCAAGGATAATCAGCGAATCTTTGAATCTTTGAAAGGGGAGGAATACCGGAGAGCTCTGCGCAAGCAGATCCGGCAAATCCCCAAACCAGCTGCCGGTAACAGCCCCTACCATAATAGTCGATATGCCGCAGAATAAAAAAAGCCTGAAGAATTTTCTCCCCTGCTGGCCCATTTTAAATTTTTTAAGCACCAGCCAGGATGTTAAAGCCAAAATAAATCCATATCCTACATCCGAGACGCACAAGCCAAAATATAAAAAGAAAAAAGGGGCCAGATACGGAGTAGGGTCAATCTCAGAATATTTAGGAAAGCCGTAAATCTTGGTGATAAATTCAAAGGGCTGTATGAGGCGGTTATTCTCTAGCTCAACCGGAGGCTCTTCCTCAAGGCCGGGCTCAGAGATAAACAAGGCTACTTCCTTCACTTCAGTTATCAGGCCCCGTTCCAAAATCTTTATATCCCTTTCCTGAACCCAGGCGCTCAAGGTAAAAGTGAACTGCTGCCTGTTTAAATTTCTCTGGGCCTGTTGCATCTTTTCTATATTAGAAAGATGGTCATAGATAACCATCAGCTTAAAGGACTCACCCCCTAGCCTTCTGATTTTATTTTTTACCTCTTGAAGCTGGTCATCTAAAAGCATCCCCTGTGCGTTAATCTCAAGCAGTCTCTGGGCTACTATTTCCTGGCGCCTGGAGAGCGTTACAAAATTAAAACAGCATTCCTTAAGCGCTGCCTCAAGCCCTTCGATTATTTCCTTTAAATAGAATATGGCTAGATAAATATTAGCCTTATCCTGGTCAACTGGCTGACAGGATAAGCTCGTTCCTAAATCCTCTAATCTTACTTGAAGCTGGGAGTAATCACGGATACTGATTACCCCTAAGATAATACCGCAATATCGGGTTTGGGAGATCTGGTCCAGGGGAATCTCTAGCCTTCTCCAGGGTAATAAAAGATACCTCTCCTGGGCGAGTTTTTCTTTTTGCTGCGAGAGGTCTTTTAGCTGGTTACGTAGAGAGGATAATTCTAAAAGTAGGGACTGATAATCAAAGCCAGCAACAACTTGTTTTAGCTCCTGCTGATAAATCAGGGGCTTGGGCTTAATCATCCCTCCCAGCATAGCAGTTTGCTTCTGGAAACCGCTAAGCAAAGAAATAGCATCCTGGATTTCTGGCAGCCCCTTTTCACTAATCAGGCCGGCTGCCCCTTCAATAATATTATCCTTATCTGGCTCGATTAGTTGCGCTAACCCTGCCTTCTGCAAAAAAGATAATACGCCCTCCTTATCTTTTTTTAAGCCAATGAGCTCTAATTTCTTTATCCTGCTTATTGCCATTGATTTATTCTAGGTGGTTTTTGAGAAAGTCCACTGCCGCATCTATATTTACCCCGGCAGTTTTTTTTATTCTCTCTTCTTGGGCCTGAGATTCTTGCTTGATGGAAGAGCTCTCTTTCGCTGCCTCCTCATCTAAGGCCTTGCGCAGTTCTTCTCTTTTCTCCCGAGCCCTAGCCTTAGCGGACTGGATGATCTTTTCTCTCTCCAGCCCCGCTAACTGAATTATCTTTAGCGATTCTTTCCTGGCTGCCTCTATTATCTCCTCGGCCCTGAGTTCAGCCTCTCTAATCTTATCTAATGCGCTCTTAGAGTCCATCTCTATATTAATTCCTTTAAGGCCCTTAGCGGATCAGCTGCCTTTAATAGCGGCCTTCCTACTACAATAAAATCTGCCCCGCAGGCAAAGGCCTGGGATGCCTGCGCAGTCCTCTTCTGGTCATCTGCTATCGCCCCCTTTAGCCTTATCCCGGGAGTGACTATTATAAACTTTTGCTTGATCCTGCTCCTTAAGAGGGCTGCTTCTTTTGCTGAACAGACTACCCCATCTAAGCCACAGCTTAAACCGCTCCTAGCCAGGCTCAGCACAGCCCGAGGCCTGGCCTTTTGGCTGGTCAAAACCGTAACCCCCAGAAGTAACGGTCTTTTGATTTTCAGGCGACGCGATTCCTCCTGGGCTGCCTCTAACGCAGCTGCCAACATCTCTTCTCCGCCATTGATATGCAGGGTCATCATTCTGGTTTTAAGGCGCACCCCCTGGCGGATAGCATTGGCAACTGTATTGGGAATATCGAAAAACTTCAAATCCAAAAATACCCCAGCTCCTTTTTTATACCTAATGATTTTTGGACCGCAGCTGGTAAAAAGCTGCAATCCTACTTTGAAAACCTTAACCTGCGGGTAGAGCTTATCTACAAAACTTTTAGCCTTTGCATAATCCTCTACATCTAAGGCTGTAATAACCCTGGAATAATTCCTCATCTCTTCAAGGAGCCTTTTAACTGACCTATGTCTCTTATCTTATGCTCGGCCAGATAATCCTTTATGCCGGCAATGACCTGGAGGCTAGAGCGCGGCTCAATGAAATTAGCGGTACCCAGGCTCACTGCAGTTGCCCCGGCAATAAAGAATTCTAACGCGTCTTGCGCATTCATTATGCCGCCCATGCCAATGATCGGTATCTTAACTTTTGTATAGGCCTCCCAAACCATCCTTACTGCCACTGGCCTAATCGCCGGGCCGCTTAAGCCTGCGGTTACCGTAGCAATCCTAGGCCGTTTGGTCTTTACGTCTATGCTCATCCCGGTTAGGGTGTTCACCAGGGATAGCGCATCACTGCCAGCTTTTTCTGCTGCCAGGGCAATCTTTGCGATATCGGTTACATTAGGAGATAATTTAGTAATAATGGTCTTGCCGGTAGTTTTACGCACCGCCTTAACTAAATCGTACGTTGCCTTTGGATCCTGCGAGATTAACTTGTGACCTTGCATGTTGGGACAGGAGATATTCAGCTCCAGCGCAGCCACTTCTCTAATTTTATCCAGGCGCCTGGCCAGAATTAAAAATTCTTCTGTTCTTGCCTCCGAGGCAATACTCATAATAATAGGGACGGCTAATTTTTTTAAAAAGGGGAGCTTCTCTTTTAAAAATGCCTCTACTCCGGGGTTCTCTAAGCCAATGGAATTAAGCAGGCCTGAAGGGGTCTCGCAGGTGCGGGGGGAAGGATTGCCTTTACGGGGTTTAAGGGTGACGGTTTTAGTAACAATGGCCCCTAGCTTTTTTAAATCCAGCAGTCCTTTAAATTCCTGGGCATAGCCAAAGGCCCCAGAGGCAACCATTACTGGGTTTTTGAGCCTAAGCCTGCCTATATTTACCGTTAAATTGGGTTTCATTTAGCCAAAATCATCCTTACTGCAATAAGCGCCAGAAAAACACCGAAGATTCTTTTAAGAAGAAGGTCGGGAACCCCGTGGATTAACTGGGCGCCCAAAAGCCCGCCAAAAAAGAACCCCAGGCAGATCAAGCCTGCCATACCCAGCTTAATATTGCCTGCTTGATAGTAGCGCATGGCAGCTAAAAGCCCGATAGGCGGGACCATAATCGCCAGGGTGGTCCCTTGGGCCTGGTGTTGCGTAAGCCCGCAGAGAAAGACAAGTGCTGGCACCAGGATTGTCCCCCCTCCGATACCAAACATCCCGCCAAAGATGCCCGCAATTAAACCTAACCCTATATATAATAGCTGGACCATAAACCCTCCCTGTTGTTCAGAAGCTTGGCTCAATACACAGGATTTTATATTTTCCGAAGCCCTTTAGCCCGCCCTGAATGAAGCTTAGGTTCGTCAGGTATTTCATCTTACACCAGACCCAGAATTTATCCTTAGGCTCCATACCGAAGTTCCACTGCACATATTTATAAGAAAAGTAAAGCGCAAGCGCAAGCGAGATGATGGTAAAAATAACCCAGCCTGTATTGGCCAGGGCCACGCTTAAAGCTAGCCCTATCAGGAAGAGCAGCCCGAAGAGATGCATCAGGTGAAAATTACCCAGATAGATAAAGCCCCTAAGCGGGAAAGGCAGGACAAAAGAGGGGTTGCCTTTGATAAACTGCAGGATAATCTCAAGGCCGCGCTTTTTAACATACTTGTCAATCAAGGGCAGGTGCGCCTGGCCATAGGTCACCCAGACCTTGCGCAGGAGTTTTAAGTCTGCGCGGTGCATATGGTCTACCTTAGCCTTAGGCGCAAAATAAAATTTCCAGCCCCTGGACCTATGCTGGTAACTTAAATCCATATCTTCTCCTGTGGGCCGCTCCCAGAATTTCGCGCCCAGCTCTTGCATGGCGGATCTGCGATAGGCAACATTACAAGTACCAAAGAAAAAGGCCTTGTGCCCCCCGATTTCAGAAGGCCTGGGGGCCCTGGGAAAATCAGGGTAATATCCTTCCTTAATAAATCCGTAGCGGGGCGAGACCATATTAAAGCGGAAATGCTGGCACCAGGCCTCTACTAGATTATCCGGATCAACCTTTAAGGTAAAAACTTCTCCTCCCACTGCTGCAATCTTAGGGTCTGCCTGGAAATGTTTAAGCATTTCATTAATCCAGCCCGGGCAGGGCGCACAGTCGGCGTCCGTAAAAAAGAGGAACTCTCCGCGCACCACCTCTAAGGCCTTATTCCTGGCATAGCCCGGAGAAGGGCAGTTGGGGATCTGGACTAACTTAATAAAAGGGTACTTCTTCTGCCACTCTCCAATAATAGGTATGGTCTGATCGTTTGAGCCGCCGTCGGCAATAACCCATTCCCAGCTCTCCCGCGGATAATCAACCTTAAGCAGATAATCAAAGGTTTTCTCGATAGTGCGTTCGAAATTTTTAACCGGAATGATAATCGAGACAAAAGGCATGCTAGGCATTATTATCCTCCTTTAATGATCCCGCCGCATTCTTGCAGAATGCAAGAGGCGGGAGAATTAATCCCTATAGCTCGCGAGAAAATTTTGGAGAGTAGCGACACAAATTTTTGAGCGTTTAGCTGTCGGGATCATCATTACCAGACTATTTCTTTGGCATCAAAGACCGGACCCTCTTTACAGACGCGCTGAAACCCAGCGTGAGTATTTATCGCGCAGCCAAGACAGGCACCTATGCCGCAGGCCATATGCTCCTCTAGCGAAATCTGCGCTGGAATATTATGTTTGCTACTTATAGCTGCAACTTTTTTTAAGAGTGGCTCCGGGCCACAGGCATAGATCTGCACTGATTGATAACCGATATCCGAAAGCTCTTTTTTTAGCAGATCAGAAACATAGCCCTTAAAACCTCGGCTTCCATCATCTGTAGCTATTTTAACATCACAATCTAATTCTTTAAACTCTTTTTCGCAAAGAATCTGGCCGCTTGTCTTTGCGCCGATCAAAACCCGCTTTGGGATTCCCGCTAATTTTTTAGCAAGAAAGACAAGTGGCGCTACCCCCATCCCCCCAGCCACTATAACCGGTTTAATTTTTCTTGTGGCAGCAGGTAATTTAAAGCCGCTACCTAGCGGGCCTATAATATCTAGGCTTCCTCCCGGCTTCTTTTTTGAGAAGGCCTCTGTACCGCTGCCTAAAACCTGATAGAGGATCTCGAGCCTCTCGCCCCGCACCCTATGGATACTGAATGGCCTCCTTAAAAAAACCTCCTGGTTATTTCCAAACCAGATCTGCACAAACTGACCAGGTAGCGCATTGCTAGCTATCTGGGGGGCAGCTAAGAGGGCGCGCCAATAAGTAGCTTTAATTTTTCTATTCTCAATTATCCTGGTTATAAACTGAAAAGTTTTATTTAGACGCATCTGTTTTTTTACTCAAATACCAAACTAGGCAGATAAAAAATAATATCACCAGCAACAATCCTACGCCTTCTTTAAGATAAGCCTTTACACCTTCACTTTTAATATCTTCCCAGGATTCCAACAAAAGCGTAAGCAAAAGCACAGCTATTATTGTGCCAATCTCTCTTTTAAGCCAGGAAATCCTTAAAGGCAGGTATTGCGCGATATCCCTCTCTAATAAGTCAGCTGGCAAAGGCCAAAGCCGCGGGACTTGAAGCTGATAAGCAGTATATTCTTCAGGGAATATCTTAAGCAGCTTTTTCTCTTCTTTAAATATTAATAACACGTAACGCAGGATAAAAATAAGCAGGAATACTCCGGCTACCCACCATTGAAATAACACTAGTACTATCCCCAGGCCGATTAAGAGTATCCCTAGATACATGGGGTTACGCGCCAGGCTGTATGGGCCTGAGATGATCAAGGATTCTCCCTGGCGCGAATGTTCCGCCTTATAACCCCTGGCAGAGGTACGTAATAACTGGCCTAGAAGTATAAAAGCTATTCCAAAAATCTCTGCTATTTCATCATAATAAATACCATTACTGCTCCTGAAAAAGAGGGTGGGAAAGATCAGTATCAATGCCAGTGCTAAAACAATAATAACCCCGTTTATCCCCAGTCTCTTCTTCATGGTTGATGAGCACATAACTTACGAACACCGAAGGTGTGAGTAAGTTATCGGTGCGAATTAATCCCCGCCGTACTTTTTCGCAGGGCGAAAAAGTACGAAGCAGCGGGGATAAGTTCGGACTGATAAGTTATGTCGCTTACATTATCTTTGATATAAGGCTCCATAACTTATGTCCTCACTTATCTTTGGCAACGAGGGCAAAAATATGTACCCCTGCCGCCCAGGCTTGTTCTTTTAATCGGCGTCTTACAGATAAAACATGGCTTATTTTCTCTATCATATACTTTATGAAATTTCACATAGCCTCCTTTATCTCCAGAGAGCCGCACATACTGGTCTACGGAAGAGCCTTTGTGCTCTATTGCCTTAAGAAGGGTTTTCTTTAATTCGCTAAGTAATTTATCTTTTTCTTTACGGGAAAGGCCCGAGGCCTGACGTTCGGGGTTAATCCTTGAGCGAAAGAGCGCCTCTGCCGCATAGAGGTTACCTACCCCAGAGATAAAACCCTGATCCATAATCAGCGGTTTAATCTTAGCCTTTTTTTTAGCTAGCATAGAGCTAAATTCATCCGTTGTTAAATCAAAGGGTTCAGGCCCGAGATTCTGGATAAACTTTAAGCTGCGCCAGTCGTCCAAGAGGCGTAATTCTGCAAAGAGCCTGCGGTCATTAAAATCTAGTGCTTTGCCGTCGTTTAGCTTAAAGATAACCCTGGCCTCTTTGCCATTGCCAGGATAAACTAGCTGTCCGGTCATCTTTAAATGTATGGCCAGGGCCTTTCCGTTAGATAATTCCAAGATTAAAACCTTGGCCCTACGCAATACCTTCTTTATGCTTAGGCCTTCTAGCCCGGACTTAAATTTCGCGACAGAAGGTTCTCTTATCACTGCCGGATGATGCACGCAGACTTCGCTAATCTTCTTTCCTAAAAGTGTTTTTTCTAATTCCCTCTTTATTGTTTCGACTTCCGGCAGCTCCGGCATCTTACTCTCCCAATAACTTAACCCAAACCTCTCTCTGTCGCGGGCCATCGTTCTCGCAGAAATATATCCCCTGCCAGGTGCCTAGCTTTAATTTACCCGACTCTATGAAAATACTTAAAGAGGCCCCCAGGAGCGAAGATTTAATATGGCTGTCTGAATTACCTTCGGAGTGCGTATAACCCTTCCCTTCGGGGATAACCCTGCTTAAGGTATTTATAATATCCTGCCCTACAGAAGGATCGGCATTCTCATTAATGGTAAGCCCTGCGGTAGTATGCGGACAGAAAATAAAACAGATGCCATCCCTGACCTTGGCTTTATTTACCGCTGCCTGGACCTTAGCGGTTAGGTCAATTAATTCTATGCGGTTATTTGTTTTTACGCTTATCTTTTCCACTTTTATTTTTGGCCTTACCTTTTCTATGGTATTCCTGCAGGGACTTTACCTGTAACTCTTTTCTAGCCATAGCCTCAATCCCACTCACTGTGGCCTGCGCGCCGGAGACAGTAGTGGTATAAGGTATATTATAGAGGATAACCTGCGAACGGATCTTGACTTCATCCAGCCTTGGGATTCTGCCTGAAGGCGTATTAATCACCCATTGCACTTTGCCGTCTTTCATCAGGTCTATCACGTTAGGCCTGCCCTCGGCAATCTTAGGCAAAACCTTGACCTTGATACCATTCTTCTCAAGGGCTGCGGCTGTGCCTGAGGTAGCGTAAACACGAAATCCCAAATCCTCTAGCTTCTTGGCGATAAAGACTATTGCCCTCTTATCTTTATCCCGCACCGAGATAAAGACATTCCCTTTTTTCGGCAGGTTCTGGCCGGCGGCAATCTGGCTTTTTATATAGGCCTGGGCAAAATCCTTATCAATCCCCATGACCTCTCCGGTAGATTTCATCTCCGGCCCCAGTATA
>VGKF01000003.1 GCA_016867175.1 Candidatus Omnitrophota bacterium
CATCCCGGGGAGAAATCTCGCTGCCGTATCTTTATGCACCAGCATGCTCTCCATGGCATTGCATACACCTGGACGCTGGACCTTGGCATTAAAACATATCTCCTGGGCCATATTCAGATCTGCCCAATCATCGACATAAACATGGCAGATGCCTTTATAATGTTTTATCACCGGTATAAGAGAAGAACGCACTACCTTGCGTATCAGGCCCTCTCCTCCGCGGGGAATAACCAGGTCTATATAGTCATTTAATTTCAATAATATCTCTACGGCTTTCCTATCTGTAGTAGTAACCATATTTATAAGGCCTGTATCTATGCCGTATTTATTTAATACGCCCTTAAGTATGCGATAGATTGCGGTATTCGAGTTCATCGCCTCGCTACCGCCCCTTAAGATTACGCTATTTCCGGATTTAAAGCAGAGGCTAGCGCATTCGGCAGTGACATTCGGCCGCGACTCATAGATAATCGCAACCGTTCCGATAGGTACGCTCAGCTTATTTATCTTGAGGCCGTTAGGCCTACGCCAGGATTTTATACTCCGGCCTAAAGGATCAGGGAGCCTTGCCACCTGAAGCATAGAATCAGCCATCTCCTTTATTCTCTTCTCATCTAGGCTTAGGCGGTCTATAAATGCAGGGCTCACCCCGGAAGCATAGGCTGCCAAGATATCTTTTTTATTTGCCTTAAGGATAACCTCTTTGTTAGCCAACAGGCTACGGCTCATCTCCTTCAAAACCTTATTCTTAATCTTGGCTGTCAAGCCTAAGTTGACCCTGAAGGCTAGTTGTGCATTTTTAGCTAAAGCAATCATCTCTTTTTTAAGGTTCATCTTATTGCAAGATAACTATATTATCGCAATGGATAACTTCCTTAGAGTAGCGGCTGCCCTTGATCTTATCCAGCTGCTTGCTCCCGACCCCTACTTTACCCCTGGCAATCTCAAGACGGCCTAAGCATACGCTAACTATATCACCGGATTCAAAACTACCTTCTACGGCTACTACGCCTACGGATAGCAGGCTCTTTTTATTTACCAGGGCGCCCCTGGCGCCTGCATCAATAATAATCTTGCCCTTTGGCTTGGTGCCAAAGGCAATCCAGCGCTTTTTTTCGTCTAAATCCGCTCCGGCAGGCAAAAATAC
The DNA here is from genome assembly GCA_016867175.1 of Candidatus Omnitrophota bacterium. Classification (GTDB taxonomy): domain Bacteria; phylum Omnitrophota; class Gorgyraeia; order Gygaellales; family Profunditerraquicolaceae; genus VGKF01. The sequence goes on from VGKF01000003.1 coordinate 1,148, forward strand.
GGTACGAGGTGCTTGCGAATTGTTAATAGTAGCGAGTATCGCATTTTTAAAATTTCCGTTCGTAATAACACAGGTTGCTCCACTGGAAGTGGTAATAGATGCTGCCTCGATCTTAGTAATCATCCCCCCGACAGAGGTATTTTTTTGGCTCGGAGAGGCAAGTGATTTTATGGCCGGGGTTATCTCGGAGACAACGCTAACCAACTTTTTATCTTTATCTAGGAGGCCGTCAACATCAGAAAGCATGATTAAAAGATCCGCGCAAATAAGACTGGCCACCCTGGCTGAAAGTTGATCGTTATCCCCGAATTTTATCTCATCAGTTGAGACAGTATCATTCTCGTTTATAATCGGGATGCTTCCTAATTTTAGCAGGGTAAGCAATGTATTTTTTGCGTTTAAGTAACGCTGGCGGTTGTCAAAATCATCCCAGGTCAAGAGTATCTGCGCGCAATTTATGCCGTAGCCCTTAAAGAAACTGCTGTAATTATCCATCAGCGCATTTTGCCCTATTGCAGCAGCTGCTTGTAGGTAAGAAAGCTCCTTTGGCCTATTTTTTAATCCAATTGTACGCATGCCTAAGGCTATTGCCCCGGAAGAAACCAAAATTACCTCTTTACCCGCCTTCCTGAGAGCAACAACCTGCTCTCCTATTTTTCTAAAGAGGCTTTTATCCAAATCCCCGGCCCCTGAGAAAAACAGGCTTGAGCCTATCTTTACTACAATCCTTTTATAATTTTTTTCTGATTGCTTCAATTAAACCCTCCAGGCCTTCTTTTTTTAAGGCAGAAATCGGATAGATCTTCTTTTTTACTACTTTCCTAAATCTCTTCAGGTTGTCTGCTGCGTCCTCCAGGTCCATCTTGTTGGCTACCAGGATCTGCGGTTTTTTGGAAACCTCTGGGCTGTAATCTTTTAATTCCTTATTGATAATCTTGTAATCTTCTAGGGGGTCCCTGTTATCGCAGCCGGCCATATCGATGATGTGGACCAAGAGCTTATTGCGCTCTACGTGCCTTAAGAATTTATCTCCTAATCCCCGGCCCTGCGCTGAACCTTCTATAAGCCCGGGTATATCAGCTACTGCAAACGATTTATCTGCGCAACTAACCACGCCTAAAATAGGAAATTTGGTAGTAAATGGATATGCGGCAATTTTCGGGTGCGCATGAGAAATATTAGATATAAGCGTAGATTTTCCGGCGTTAGGAAAACCTACTAAGCCCACATCCGCAATAAGCTTTAAATCCAGGACTAATTCTTTTTCCTCGCCCGGCTGCTGGGGGATACCTTCCCTGACTTTGCGGCTACCTAATCCTCCTGCTCCGCCAGAGGCTACTACAAGCTCCTGGCCGTCATGGTCTAAGTCGCGCAGGATGCAGTTTAACCTTATATCCTTAATGGTTGTGCCTACGGGGACCTGGATAATATGAGCGGCTGCATCTTTGCCTTTTTTATTATTGCTCAAACCATGGCCGCCATGGGTGCCGTAGAAATGCTTATTATATGTAAAGTCCAAGAGGGTGTGCAGGTTCCTGTTGGCCCTGATAATAATATCAGCGCCCTTACCGCCGTCTCCTCCGTCAGGTATCCCTTTTCGGTTACGCCTATCGCGGTGTAAGCTCAGGCAGCCCTTCCCTCCTGAGCCAGCCCTAACCAGTATCCTTACCTTGTCAATGAACATTTTACCTAATCTCGCCTTAGGCCAGCTCTATCTCTGTGATCTTTAAGCGCGTGAGCTTCTGGCGGTGGCCTTTCTTCCAATGAGAAGATTTCCTGCGGCGATACTTGAATGAAACTACTTTTTCATCCTTTATCTGGCCAAGGACCTGGGCCTTGACACTTGAGCCCTTTAAATAAGGCTGGCCCACCTCTACATTTTTGTCTTTTATGGCCAAGAGCACCTTGTTTAAGGTGATCTCTTTACCGGCTTGCGTATTTAGCTTGCCTACCTCAATGATATCGCCTTTTTTTACATTATACTGTTTTGTCCCAACTTCAATTATTGCATACATTTGCGAGCCTCCGTTAAGTTTTGTTAAATATACAGAACTTTAATGTTAGCATATAAATTATAGCTGGTCAAGCAAAAAATGCCGGCTGGCAAGTAAGGGGAGGGGTTAGGATATCTTGATATCCTCTATGTGCGCGCTGGGATTAGAAATAAGGTTTATCTTGAGCCTTAACCTGCGCTCCAGGAAGCTTAGGTTACCCTTGTCTTTAAGTATCTCATCGATTACTGCCGGGTTTAATGTCAGGTTTATTGCCCTAAGGGCCTTTCCTTTGATAAACTTTTTCAACTCCTTTACCACTAAAATAGACATGGTAACCGTTGACTTAACTCTTCCTTTACCGTGGCAATAGGGACAATCCTGAAAAGAAAGGGCCTGAACAGTATTATGTATGCGTTCCCTGGTCATCTCCACTACCCCGAACTTGGATATGCCCAGGATATCGTACTTTGCCCTATCGTTGCTTAAGGATTTTTTTAGGACATTAAGCACTTCCCTACGGTGCTGCTCCTTATACATATCTATAAAATCTATGACGATGATGCCTCCTAAGTCGCGCAAGCGAAGCTGATGGGCTGCCTCAAGCGCTGCTTCGCAGTTGACCTTAAATGCCGTCTCCTCCTGCTCCAATCTCTTTTTAAAACCGCCGCTGTTGACATCAATAACCACCAGGCCTTCCGTAGGCTCGATCACCAGGTAAGCCTTGGATTTAAGGTAAATCTTTTTTTCAAAGACCCTGCTAATCTGCTTCTCGACATCCTTATCTTCGAAGAGGTCATCCCCGCGGTATAGCTCTACCTTATTGGTCAAGTACCTTAGGAAGGTGTTCATAAAACGCTGTATGCGGTAGTATTCCTCCTTAGAATTAACGATCAGTTTAGAGACATCGTCGGTAAAGGAGTCCCTGATTACCCGAAAGGTCAGGTCATACTCTTCATATATAAGGCTGGGGGCCTTCTTGCCCTGGATTGTCTTTTTTATCCTGCCCCATAATTTTAGAAGGAAATTGGCGTCGCGTAGCAGCTCCTGCTTTGACTTGCCGCAGGCAGCAGTACGCACGATAAAACCCACATCATTGGGGAGCTTCAATTCTAAGAGTATTGACTTAAGCCGCCTCTTCTCCTCGTCATCTTCTATGCGCCGCGATACGCCTACGCGTTTATCAGAAGGCATAAGCACCAGGTACCTTCCGGGTATGCCTATCTCACATGAGAGCCGCGGCCCTTTGGTCCCGAAGGATTCTTTTACCACCTGCACCAACACCTCCTGGCCCTTTTTAACCTCTTGCGGCCGCTTATCCTTAACCTCGGAAACCTCGAAAGAATCCTCTATCTCTGATAAATAGAGAAACCCTTTTTTAAGCAGGCCTATATCCACAAAGGCAGCCCCCAATGAGGGAAGCGCCGCCTCAATCTTACCTTTGTAAATATTACCGACGATAGTCTTATCCTGCGGCCTTTCGATATAAAACTCCTCTAGCCTCCCGTTATTCAGCACTGCCGCTCTCTTCTCCTGCGGCCCGGAATCAATCAGGATCTCTTTGGGCATGAGAACACTTCCTTTATGGTTATACCTTGCGGTAACTGCATCTGTAGCCTGGTTTTAAAATCCTGCGGCCTTACAAATTCTTTCAATTCTACTGCGGCCTCTTCATTTTCGCTCTCAAGGCCAAGTTTCAGTGCGCGGGCAATACTCAGTTTCGGGCGCGGGCTAAAACCCTCGCTTATTTTAAGCGGGAGCTCTGCCCTGCGCATTGCGCGCATAAATAGGCGCATCAAATCCAGGTGCGAGATATACTTCATTAACCCTTTTTTACTGAATATAAATTGCAGACGGTAATGCATGGGCTTACTTCTTGCCTTTCCTGGCTTTTTCTTTCTTGGGGCCCTGGCCCATGCGCTCTTCAAACTTAGCAATCTCTTCCGGAGAGAACTCTCCCTCTTTTACGATATGGGCGGTAATGAAAACCAGAAGGTCGATCTTTGCGTTATCCGTGGTATCCCTTTTAAAAAGATACCCGAGTACCGGGATCTTACAAAGGTATCGCAGTAATACTTTTGGTCTTGATATCTTTAAGCAGGCCTCCGATAACCACGGTTTCTCCGTCTTTCATGAAAATACGCGTCTCTGCCTCCCTTGTCTCAAGAATGGGATAGAGCGCAGGGCTGGTTCCCAGAGTGCTGGTATAAGAGGTCACTGCCGGATGTATTACCATATTAATATAATTATTTGCGCCTATCTGGGGAACAACATTAAGCTGAATACCGATATCCTGATAATAATCCAGGGTTACCGTAGTTACCGGGGTGCTGCCGGAGGTAGTAGTCTCCTGCTTTAGTATCGGATAGCGCGTACCAATGAGGATAGTGGCCTCTTGGTTATTCAAGGCCATGATCCGCGGCGCAGAGAGGGTATTAGTATCCACATCCTCTTCAAGCGCATGCAGAAGGGTAGAGAACTTAAAGCCATCCAATTTTTGAAATAGGAGCGAGAGGCCTATGTTGTAAGGATAGGCGCCTGCAATAGTAGATGCCTTAGGCCCAAAACCAGAAGGGTTGGTTATCGAGCCTAACATATTGCCAGCGAGCCCCTGCGTAGAGAGGCCGGAGGCATCTTTGGCAATGGAGATGGTATTAGCTGCGGTAAGATTAGCATTAGTTATACCGGTGAGTCCGCCGGTACTCCAGTCCAATCCGACATCTTTAAGCCTATCCCGGTTTACCTCCATGATGCGCGTCTCAATAATCACCTGCTGGGGCAGAATATCGATCTGCTCTATCACCTGTTTGATCTTATCTAATGCCGGCGGGATATCGCTTATAATCAAAACCTTAGAGCGGCCCATCCTTTCTTCGGTCAGCCTCTTACGCTTGCCTAATTCCGTTCCCCCGAATTCCCATCCCGCCTGTCCGGTCATCTCCAGGACTGTAATCTTTCCCCGGGGAGAAATCTGCGCCTCAATCGCCTTCTTGGCATCCTGGGCATCTATATATTTAAGATTGAATACCTCGGTCATCGTCGGCTGCACCTGGGCCAGCTCCACCTCCTGCTTTCTCTGGGCAGTAAGTTTCTCTATCGGAGCTACGGTAATAATATTACCCTGTTTTTCGTATCCGAATCCGTATGTCTTTAATATTACCTCCAAGGCCTTCTCCCAGGGCACGTCAACCAGCCTTATAGTGACGTTACCGATGACCTCAGGAGTGGTAACGATATTTACCCCGGCCTTATAGGAGATAATCTTAAGGACATTACGTATATCCGCCTCTTTAAAATCAAGGGTTACATTATCAGAAACAGCCAGGCTCTCCACTAACGCAGCCTGCTCTTCTATCTTTGCTAGCGGTTGAGGCTGGTCATTCTGCGGCTCTTGGGCAGAAGAGCTTTCGATGCAGCCGAATATCAGGATTAAAATTGCGGTAAGCAAATTGGAGATTATTCTTCTCACTCTTCCTCCTCCTTCTTTAATATTATCTCTTGCGTTTCTCCATCTTTGATAAAGACGGCCTTATTGGCATCGATCTTTAAGACCTGATAATCCGAAATCTTATCCCCTATCTTGACTACCATACCGTTAACTACCGCATATGAAATGCCGAACTTATCGTAAATAATGCCTTCTAATAATAAAGAGGACTTCTCCTCTCTTTCGGCGTCTAAATTAAGCAGCCTGCCGTCGGGAGTAACCAAGGGTATGAAGGGGTCCCTACGCGAGCCGGCATCATACTTAATCTGCTCCTGGCATAAAGCGCAGTTTACGCAGGCTAAGCAAAAGATTACCAGGGCAGCCAAGATCTTACTTTTTAACATAGGTCTTTATTGTCAGCGCTACGTTCTGATAAAGATAGTTCTGGGGATTGGTTAAAATCTTAATCTCCTGCGTAAGCATAAATTTATTTGAGTTCTCTATCGCACTGATAAAGCTTCCCAGGGAATGATAACCGCAGGATAAATCCAAGGCAATCGAAAGCGGCATAACCTTTACCCCAGCCACTACCTCCTCTTTGGCCTTAGGGTCTTTTATGGGTTTTATCTGTAAAATCTTAACGCTAGCTCCGTTAGCGGTGTCTGCGATCTCTTGCAATAAAAGAGGGAGCTCTGCTTCTTGTATAATCTTCTTCGCTGCTTCCGGCTGGACCTTTCCGGCAGTTAAGGCCTCCCCCTGCGTAAACTCTTTTATAGCGGCCAGCCCTTTGGCCAAATCTTTTATATCTGTATTTAATTTTATTATTTTGGGCTGCAAAGCGCCTATACCCCTGGCCTGTGCCCTAATAATAAAAGAGATATCCAGATATACCAGGATAAGAAAAAAGGCTACAATCAGGATTATCTTATTCTTATCCAGTTCTTTATTTAGGCCTTGTTTCTTAATGAGCCCTATTATATCTTTTATCTGCATAAATTATACTTTTCTAACCTAGCGCGCCTTTATTTTTACATTCAAGATAAAATCTACTACATCGTATCCGCCTATCGTCCTCATCTGCACTGAGCTTAATTCAAGGCTTGAGAAATCTTTAAAGAATAACGCGTCATTTTTCAGGTTTTCTATCAGCTTATTGACCAAAGACATCTCTTCTTTTTGAAGAGAGACTACTGAACCTTTAAGCGTGCATTCTTTAGAAGATAACACTGCCCCATTGAACCATATCCCCGACGGAAGATCTGCGCTTAAACGGCTGAGTTTCTGCGCCCAGAGTATATATTTACTCTCCAGCTGCTTGACTATACGGCTATCCTGCGAAAATAGCTCGTATTCATTCCTGGCCTCGGAGAGTATCTTTCTCTCTGGTTCAAGGCTCCTCCATTTTCCGGTGAGTGAGTTTATTTGATAGCTCTTGAAAATAAATACACAAGCCAAACATAGATGCGTAAATAATAATAAGCCCAGGATCCATGGCATAAAATAGAGCGCCTGGTTAAAAACTTTTTCCTTTTCGGCTTTTCTCGCTTTATTCTTTAACTCTTCCGGAAGGAGGTTTATCTCTATCATCTTAAGAATGCAGGGCAATGCCTATGGCTACGGCAAGCCGAGGAAGTTGCATCTTTATCTTTTGCGCGTCGACTTCTTCGGAGACCTTTATTTTCCTTAAGGGGTCCCAGTATTCTACTTCAATACCCAGGATATTTGCCAGGAGATCCTTAAAACCGGGGAAAATGCTGCCTGCGCCGCTTAAGAATATTTTTGCCACCGATAGCGTGCCCTGGCTTTCGTAATAATCAAAGGAGGTCCTTACCTCAGCGGCCAGACTGGAAAGCATAGACTCCAGGCCTTGAGTTATCTTCTGGGCCTTCTCTTTATCAGGACTGGTGAATTTTAATGCCTCTGCCGACTTAAAATCTATCTCCAGCCCGTCTTCCAGTTTCTGAGTAAAATTATTTCCCGCTACCTGTATATCGCGGCTTAAATGAGGCATCCCTTCCTCCAAGATGCTGAGGTTACTGAAGGAGGAGCCGATATTAAGCAGGGCGATAGATTTAGCCTGGGGGAGGTCTTCTTTTGTATAATTAAAATTAAAGGCATTGATTAAGGCTACGGAGTCGATATCGACATTACTGACGGAGAATCCTGCGGATTCTATTAATTTCAGGCGAGCAGCTAGGAAATCTTTCTTTATCGCCGCAAGCATTACCAGCATCTTATTATCCGCTAAATCTGATTTTAATATGGCCGCGTCTAAATTTACCTCAGAAACAGAAAAAGGTATATGCTTTTGCGCCTCAAATTTAAGTGACTGCGCAAGTTCTTGAGCAGTCATCTTGGGAAAATTTACATACCTGATAATTGTCGAAGGACCGCAAACTGATATATTTGCCTTTTTAATATTCTGGTCCTTTATTATATTCTTTAAAATCGGCTCTAGGCCTGCCTGCAACGGCTCGATGCCTATTCTACATAATTCAACGCCCCCCTTAGTAAATCTTAATTTGGCGAACTTTATAGCTGAAGTACCTATATCCAAGCCAAGGATAATCTTTTCTTTAGGTGACCCTATTTTTAAGGCTGGCATAAATTTCATATTCTATATCTCGCGCCAAGAAACGATATCCCCGGTTAAATTAGTAAAGACAGGCGGCGTATAACTTTCTATTTGGTTAAAGGCCAGGCTTTTAACCTGCTCCAACACGTATTGCGCATCAGTCGCTGCTGTAAGCTCCTCTTTATTAGATTCATTTAAAAAGATACAGTTCACAAAGGTATAAAGAAGGGCGGTGATAGCAATAAGCAGTATCCCTGAAGTTAACATTACCTCAAGGAGCGTCAACCCAGCTTTTGATTGTTTATTACCTGCTGCGCGATAACCCATACTATTCTTTTTTGCTGCACTCCTCAAAGAGAAGCGAGCCTCCGGTTACTACGGTATAACTCATGCTTCCCGTAAGCTTGCACCTGGCAGGTATTGCCGAACAGCTGTAACTTGCAGGCTCAAGCCTCTGACAGCTGTAAATATACCCCTTTACCGGAGATTCGGCTATGTAGTTCTGGTCCAGATAACGGGGAGATGCCTTTACTAAAACAGAGAGGTTGGCGGGAAAAATACCCTTATTATCCCTGGCGTAATTTTCAAACGCCGTAGAGATCATTTTTAGGGTGGTAAGAGCGCTTGATTCGTTCTGAGAAATACTTATCTTGATTACCTGCTCTATGGTAATCCTTAAAAGAAGCGCGGAAACAGCAATAACAATCATTACGGTAACTAAACTGCGCGCCTTATTATTTATCATATCCTTACGTTTATCCTAACTTGGCTTGCCTTAATCGGATACAATAAATTCTAACATAAAAATAGCTTTTCGCAAGGGAAATGTAGAGAAAATAAAAAAATGGGGGCGCCTCTAAAAAATAGAAACGTCCCCATTTTATAAAAACTGCAGATATTTTAGAGTGCGGGAAACACAATACAAGCCGCTTGGCTTGCCGGAGTTGATCCAGCAGCATCAACCCTGACTACGCCATCTGAACCTACGCAGAAAGAACGCACGCCAGTAACATTAGGGGTCTGAGGTGCGGCATAAGTAAAGAAATCAGCAGCCAAACCCGTTCCTCCCATCCCATAGATGTAGCCGCTCTTGGTGCAAGTCGCAGTAGCGCATCCTATCGTATTATCAATATACGGAGGATTTGCACTGCCTAAAGCATTTAACGTTAGAGGTAATGCGCCGGTCGCAGACCAGAAACTCTGCGCAACCGTAGAAAGAGTATGGACATTAGAGATTGCTGCGCCTTCATTAGCATTCAAGCGCGCACGCAGCAGGTTAGGTATAGCTATAGCCGCCAGTAATGCGATAATAGCTACTACAATCATGATTTCAACGAGTGTAAAACCTTTCTTCATGTTGTAATACCTCCTTTCTAAGGTATGATTGACTATTACGCTTTTTGTTTAACCCCTTGTTTTTTTAATCGGATAAATTAGAGCCTGGTTTTCTTTTTACGCAAGAGGCCTAACCTTAAAGCGTTGTCTGCCTTATAGTTAACTTATTCTTTATATCACCTCCTTTCTACTTTGTCAAGAAGTTTCATTAATGAAAAATAAAAAACCTATCCCCCTTTCGCCTGATAACAGGCTGCCTTAATCTTTTATATATGTTAAGGCTGGAGAATAGGTATCTTTCTAACGTCTTCTTTAGTTTTATTTATAAAAACAGTCCTATTTACCTCTTTATCCCCGGCCTAAACCCTTCTTTTAAAGTATAGCATATAGCTACACTAATTACAAGCCGCTCCTATGCCGAGTCTAGCCTAAGCCAATCTATGGTCTTAACTAGCCCCTCTTTAAGCTCTACCTTGGGCTGCCATTTAAGGAACTTCCTGGCCTTTGATATATCCGGCCTCCTTTGTTTAGGGTCATCCTTGGGCAAGGGTTTAAAGATTATCCCGCTTCTAGAGTTATTTAATTTCAATATTAATCTGGCCAGCGCCATTACGGTAAACTCGCGGGGATTGCCTATATTAATCGGCTGGTTTAAGCCGGAGAGCATAAGTTTGTAGATACCCTCGATCAGATCGCTGACATAACAGAAAGAACGACTCTGCTGCCCTTTGCCGTAAATAGTAATAGGCTTATTATGCAGCACCTGATAGATAAAATTAGGCACCACTCTGCCATCGCTAATTCTCATGCGCGGGCCATAAGTATTGAAGATGCGCACAATCTTAGTATCTATCCTATGGACTCTAAAATAGGCCATTGTCATGGCCTCGGCAAAACGTTTTGCTTCGTCATAACAGCCACGCACGCCTACGGGATTGACATTCCCCCAGTATTCCTCCGGCTGCGGATGCACCAGCGGATCTCCGTAGATCTCGGAGGTGGAGGCAAGCAGGAATACTGCCCTTTTATCTTTAGCCAGGCCCAGGGCGTTATGTGTGCCTAAAGAGCCTACCTTTAAAGTCTGGATAGGGAATTTAAGATAATCATCCGGAGAGGCAGGAGAGGCAAAATGCAGAACGTAATCCAGCTTCCCTTTTATATTAATGAATTTGGCGACATTATGATTTATGAAGGTAAAATCCTTGTTTTTAAATAAGTGTTTGATATTGCAAGGGCTTCCAGTAATGATATTATCCATGCAGATAACCTTAAAGCCCTCCCCTATCAGTTTATCGCAAAGGTGAGAGCCTAGAAATCCTGCGCCGCCGGTAATAAAGGCCGTCTTCTTAGACATTTTCTTTAAAATACTCCAGTGTTAATTTTAAGCCATTAATAAAATCCACCTTCGGCCTGAATCCCAGGATATTTTTTGATTTTGAAAGGTCTGCTAAAGTCCTAAAGACATCTCCCGGACGCTTCTTTAAGAATACCGGTTTTATATTTAGACTCATGAGCCTGTTTAATATTTTGACTAAATCCAGGATGTTATAATCCAGGCCAGCGGCAATATTAAATACCTCTCCCCTTAAATTAGTCTTTGTAGCTGCCAGCAGATTGGCCTGGACCACATTCTGGATATAGGTGAAATCGCGCGATTGCCTTCCGTTACCGTATATGGGAGGCCTTTGGTCCTTTAACATGCAAGAGATGAACTTAGGTATCACTACTGCGTATTCGTCATCAGCAGATTGCCTGGGGCCAAAGACATTAAAATAACGCAAGGATACCGTAGGTAACCCATAATGACAGCTGAACATCTTGCAATAATGCTCTCCTGTTAATTTTGTAAGGGCATAAGGAGAGATGGGCCCGGGTAAAAAGTTTTCTTTTTCCGGGAAATTATTTACATCGCCGTAAATAGAACTTGAGGATGCAAAGACAAAAACCTTTGTTTTGTTTTTTAGCGCTGCCTCCAAGAGATTCAGCGTCCCCTGTATATTTACTTCATTGTATTCTCCCGGGTTTAAAAGCGACTTAGGCACGCTCCTTAATGCTGCCTGATGCAGGATAGAATCTATGCCTTTTGTAGCTTTTATACAAGCGCTCTTAGAGCGTATATCCGCCTTTATTAAATCTATGCGTCCGGATATGCCAGCCAGATTCTCCTTTCTGCCGCTTGAGAAGTTATCCATTACCCGCACAAAATGCCTCTTGGCGACTAAGGCCTCTGTGATATGCGAACCAATGAACCCCGCCCCTCCGGTAACCAGGAACCTGCTCATAGCCTGTGCACCTTTATGTTTTTGATACCCTTGTAGACGTTACGGGTGTCAAAGATTAGCCTTGAGTTCTTTAAGATAAATTTATAATCGAGTGTGGAGTGTTCCGTAGCAATAATTACGCAGGAGAATTGAGCCAGATTTACGCTATTTAAGACGATGGATTTAAGATCGATATGGCCCAACTTAAGGTAGGGGATCAAGGGGTCATAATATGACACCGAGTAACCGGACTTTCCAAGCAGCTCGATTATATCGATAGCAGGAGACTTCCTTAGGTCTTTTATATTTTTTTTATAGGTAACCCCCACGACTAAGACATTTTTAGCTGATTTTTCTTTTTCTAAGATATGGCCTAAGCGGCTGACTATATAGTCGGGCATATGCGAGACAATCCCGGAGGCAAGCTTAATGAAACGCGAGCTAAAACCATGGTGCCTGGCCTTCCAATATAGATAAAGGGGATCCTTGGGTATGCAATGCCCGCCTACCCCAGGGCCAGGATAAAACGGCATAAAGCCAAAGGGCTTGCTCTTGGCTGCCTCAATGATCTCCCAGATATCAATCCCTATCTTATGGGCCATCATTGCCATCTCATCGATCAGGCCTATATTAACCAGGCGGAAGGTATTCTCAAGCAGCTTTACTGCCTCTGCTACCTTTGCCGAGGAGACGGGAACGACTTTTTTGATTATTTGCTGATACAGCAAGGTTGCCAAGAAAGTTGCTTCTTTATTTATCCCTCCCACTACCTTGGGTATAGCCTCGACCGGATAATCCTTGTTGCCCGGGTCAATCCTTTCCGGAGAAAAACAAAGATAAAAATCTTTTCCGTGGCGCATCCTCTCCCTTTGTAACAAAGGCAAGATCACCTCTTCCGTAGTCCCTGGATAAGTAGTGCTTTCTAATACCACAAGGCTACCGGCCTTCATATTCTTTGAGATGGATTTTACCGCCTCTTTGATATAGGAGATATCCGGAGAGTATCTTGTCTTTAAGGGAGTTGGCACGCATATAAGAATGACATCGGCCTGTCCCAGGATACTAAAGTTATCGTAGGCAAGGAACTTTTTTGAAACAATGACCCTCTTTAGCTCAGCGGCGCTGACATCGGTGATATAGGACTGCCTTTTTTTAAGGCGCTCAATCCTCTCTCTATCCACGTCCAAGCCCAGGACCGAGAAGCCTTTTTTGGCAAAGGCAATGGCTAAGGGCAGGCCCACATAGCCTAAGCCCACTACGGCAATCTTTGCTTTCTTAGACTTGATCTTTTCTAAAAGCATGCTATCTTCTTCTGCCTATACCAACATAGCTAAACCCAAGCTTCTCCATCCTCTTGTGGTCATAGATATTGCGTCCGTCGATAACCAGCGGCCTTTTTAAAAGTTTCTTGACCCGCAAAAAGTCAAGCTCCTTAAATTCATCCCACTCCGTCACTAACAGTAAACAGTCGCTATCCCGGCAAACCTCGTAGGCGTCTTTACAGAACTTGACCTTTTTGCCTAAGACAGCCTTTGCCTTATCCATCGAGGATGGGTCATAGGCCTTGATCTTAGCGCCTTCGATTTGCAGAGCCTGGATTATCTCTATTGCAGGGGCATTACGGATATCGTCGGTATTTGGCTTAAATGAAAGCCCTAATACACCCACATTCTTATCTTTAAGGATCCAGAGCGCATCCCTGATCTTGCTTAGGAAAAACGCCTTCTGTTCCTGGTTGATCTGCCGCGCTGCCTTAAGCAACCCAAAGTCATAGCCTAACTTCTCTGATATGGTCACAAAGGCATCCAGGTCCTTCGGGAAACATGAACCGCCGTAACCCAATCCTGCATTCAAGAAACTGGGGCCTATCCTTTTATCCAGGCCTAGTCCGACTGCCACTTCTACCACATCCGCCCCTACCTTCTCGCAGATACGCGAGATGGCGTTGATAAAAGAGATTTTGGTAGCCAAAAAGGAATTAGAGGCATGTTTTATAAGCTCTGCGGATTTGATATCGGTTATCACCAGCGGCGCCTTAAGCGGGCTGTACAAGTTAACTAGGATATCCCGGGCTGCCTTTGACTCAACGCCGATGACGATCCTGTCCGGGTGCATAAAATCGCTTATTGCCTGGCCCTCCCTTAAGAATTCCGGATTAGAGGCAATGTCAAATTTCACTTTACGTTTTATATAGGTAGCGATGGTCTGCTTTACCCATTTTCCGGTCTCAACCGGTACCGTAGATTTCTCAACTATCAGGCGGTAGCCGTTTAAGTTCTGGGCAATATTGCGCGCCACATTCTCTATATAGGTAAGGTCTGCCTCTCCGTTTTCAAGTGAAGGCGTGCCTACAGCGATAAAGATCACCTCTGATTCTAAAACTGCCTCTTTAACGCTTGAGCTAAATCTAAGCCGCTTCTTTTTCATATTGCTCATCACCAACTCTTTAAGGCCAGGCTCATATATAGGAATGATGCCTTTTTTAAGGCCCTCTATTTTCTTACTGTCGTTATCCGCACAGATGACCCTGTTGCCTAATTCGGCAAAACAGGAACCGGTAACTAAGCCCACATATCCGGAACCGATTATAGAAATATTCATACTTACTCCTCTTTAATGGGCAGACAACTTACGGAGTCCGTAAGACGACATAAGTTGTAGTTTGCTATATTTTGCAACATACGCCTGCGAATTAATCCCGCAACTGCGAAAAAATTTGTTTCAAATTTTTGAGCGCTTAGCTGTCGGGACATCTTATATAAAATTATCGCGCTGCCCCGGACTTCGGACCGTGATAACTTTGATTTAAGTTAATCTCCATCTCAGGGAAGGCCTTCAACCTAAAGATCAACCAGATACTCTCCCCCTCCCCTCTTTTGACATTATAGGCAAGGTCCATCTGCCAGCAATGCAGGTCGCGGGATATAGTATATTCCTGTTCCTTAAGTCCCTTATTAGAGGTTGGTATATCCTTAAGAAAGAACCTTTCGTAAACAGAAAATCTCCACTTCGGGCTCAAGCGCCAGTTAAAACTGGTAGTTAATTCATTGCTGGACTTGCGCTGGTAACGCTGGCCTATGCCGATTGAAAGGTCTTTGTTTAAACTAAAACCAAAATCGTAGTTTGCGTTAGTAAAATAGTCATGATAATGACTGTAGGTAGCATCGGTATCCAGGCGCATCCAAGAGTAAGGCAATAATGTTAAATCAAATAACAGGTCCCCTAGGCTGCCTCCCCTGCCTTCTCTGGTCTTAAAGGTATAAGCGCTGTTTATCCTGAAATCAGCCAGGTCTACGCTCTTGTTCTTGCGCTTGGTCTGTAGTTTATTAGAAAGCTCTAAGGTCGCGGAATTATTTCTCCCAATCGAATCTACGGAATCTATCTGTTTTAGCCTGCTACTTTTAACCGTTGGCTCATAGTTATAGGAATAGGCTATGGTAGGGGTGATAATATGGCGCAGGCCATTTATATCCAAGCCTAAGAAGTTTGACTTTACATCAAAGATGCGGTAAAACTTGGTGCTAGCATCTGAGCCGCTATAAAAGATATTGCGTGGTGCCAAGCTTGCGCCATTAGAGTCTTTATCATAGTAGGTTAAGCGGTTCATCACGAAAGGAGTAAACTGTATAAAAGCGACCTTCATGGGCAGGGAAAATTTATTACTGGTATCAAACCTGTTCATACTGATATCATTTGTGGCATCGCTTGGCACAGGGTATTTATAATTAAAACTGGAGAGCGATGAACTATTCTCAAAATAGAAAGGAGTCTCCCCTATCTTTAAATTAGGCAGGCTGTATTTTATCTCCGGCAATTTTTCCAGCTGCTGGTACCAGCGGTTGATGCGCTTCTGCACTGTAAAATCTAGGCTTGAGTAACTAAAGCTATGGTGCAGCAGCGTATAGGATAAAGGCTGGGAATCCTTCTCGTACTCGCGGAAGAAATAATCCTTAAGCATGTTATACTGTGTGCCCAGGATCGACCTTTTAGAGTCTGTTATTTTGTAATATTCCGAGACCAGGTTTGTCCTTTCGCCTATATCCCACTGATGGCGCCAGCGTATCAAATACCTTTCGAAATTAGCGGGGGTATTCTGAGGAAGGTCCGTAGGCTCCTCATGCGAATAGTAGTATTTAAAATCGCCTTTGCCGAAATTTTCGCTTTTATAGTTTGCGCCGAAGCCTTCGGCTACGCCAAGCTTCGAGCGCACATCAAAATAAATCCTGCCGCTTAAATTATCGGTAAGTTTATAGCGCCAGGCAGTCAGGATATAGCCGCCCCAATCTTTTCTCTTTCCCGGGGTTACCTGCACATGCATAATCGGGTCTTTGAGGCTCTGGTTATACTGCGGCAGGTAACCTAAGGGAACCCCCCGCACATACATAGTGGCGTCGCGGATCCGGACTTTATCTCCGGGGAAGAAATTCATGCGCCTGGACTTGAGCCGATAATGCGGCTTATTAAGGCTACAGGTAGTCATATAGCCGCGTTTAGCGATAAACTCCGCATCGCTTATCTTATCCACTTTCTCTGACCTGCCAAAATAAGGATCAGCCCGGAAGGACGGCTCTAAGATAGTCCCTGTCTTAGCCGCAAAATTATACCTTATCTTCTCTCCCTCTATTACGCCCTTAGCATCTTCCATCCTTGCGCCACCCAGAGCTACGCCTTCTTTAGTCTGGGTATTGACCACCAGTTTCTGACAGGTAAGCTTAGTCCCTTTATAAATCACCGAGACATTTCCCGTAGCTGAGATTTCTTTACTGTCGCTTAAATACTCTACGGTGTCTCCGTTGACGGTAATCGCCTGAGAGGTTACCTCTTTATTTGAGTCATCTTCGGCTAAAATAATTCCGGGTAGAAGAAAAATGGCAAAGACAAGAAGTTGAATGGGTTTTCGGAAAGGCTTTAACATGCGTTTATTTTTTGGGGATTTTTTTATAATCTTCCAGGAATCTCTGGACACCCAAATCTGTCAAAGGATGCTTAATCAACTGTTCGATAACCGCAAAAGGGATAGTAGATATATCTGCCCCGATTTCTGCCGCCTCCACTACATGCATGGGGTTACGTATAGAAGCAACGATGATCTTTGTATTGAAACCGTAATTATTATAAATTGTCTTGATGGTTTTGATTAAATCCATACCGCGCTGGCTTATATCGTCAAGCCTGCCGATAAAAGGAGAGATATAATCTGCGCCTGCCTTGGCAGCCAGCAGGGCCTGAGAAGGAGAAAAACATAAAGTGACGTTAGTCTTAATACCCTCAGCCGACAATACCTTAACTGCCTTAAGCCCCTCTTTAATCAAAGGTATCTTTATTACGATATTCCCTGCGATACCAGAAAGCTCCCTGGCCTCAGTAAGCATATCTGTTGCTACTAAACCAATGACCTCTGCGCTCACCGGCCCGGCTACAAGGCTGCATATCTCCTGCAACAATTCCCTGGAAGGCCTGTTCTCTCGAGCAATAAGAGTAGGATTGGTAGTCACTCCGTCAATCAACCCTAAGCCCATTGCCTCTTTTATCTCTTTTGGGCTTGCGCTATCAATAAATATCTTCATCAAGAAATCCCTTCTTTTACCATTATAGCTGCGCCAACCAGGCCTGCGTCATTGCCTAACTTAGCCTTTAACACCTTGATACCCTTTGCCTGCACGCTCATCGCCTGCCTGGATATAATCTCTCTTACTCTGCTAAAAAGAATTTTGCCTGCGCCGGCTATCCCGCCGCCAATCACAATGCATTCTGGATTAAGCAGGTTAACCGCTCCTACTAAAGCAGTTCCCAGGTGTTTGGCTACATTCAGCCAGATAGCGCAAGCTTTAGCGCTACCATGTTTGGCTAGCCTACTTAACTCTTCGAGTGAGACGTCAGGGCCAAATGCCTTGCGCGCCTTATTTATTATACTGTTATTGCCGATATAGGTTTCAAGGCAGGCAGTTCCTCCGCAATTACATTTAGGGCCGTCTTCGTTAATAGGCAGATGCCCTATCTCAGCACTTGCATTATCCCTGCCGCGATAAAGTTCACCCTCTATAATAATGCCAGCGCCTACGCCTGTGCCCAAGGTAAGACAAAGCGCGTTTCTAAAACCCCTTGCTGCGCCGAGTCGATGCTCAGCCAGGCTCATCAACTTAGCGTCGTTATCCAGAAATACGGATAGCCCGGTCATCTTCTCCAATTTATTCTTCAAGTATACCTTTCTCCATCCCGGGATATTCGGCAGGAAATGAACGAGCCCTCGTTTAACGTCTATAGGGCCGGGTAAACCTAAACCCACCCCCAGGATATCCTTATTTCGCAGATTATGCGCCTCTATGATATTTTTAATGGCAGCGCAGATTGCCAGAGTCAGTTTATCCTTCGTAGAAAAATTACGCGTGCTCATAACCTGTTTTCTTACAATGCGATATTGCAGGTTTATAAGGGCAATCCTTAAGTTTGTGCCTCCCAAGTCTATGCTAACAATGAATTTAGCTGACATAGCCTTTGTATTTTATATTAAAGTCATTCTAATTGCAACAAGAAACTTGCCTCACGCAGTAACGCAGGACTAATCTTAGTTACGCTCCCCAAATGCACTAACCTTGTTGCGGCCGCTCTGCTTAGCATAATAAAGCGCGGAGTCGGCATTATCTATCAATAGCTCCATCGACTTCCCGTCACTGGGAAAGCTAGAGATACCTATGCTTACGGTAACCTGCAGGTCTTCGTCATATACTCGGATATATTTAGATTCAACGGAATGACGGATACGCTCGGCAGCGAATTTTGCCTGCTCCTTATCTGTTTCGGTAAGGATAATCGAGAATTCCTCTCCGCCGTACCTGCCGATCAGGTCTATCTGCCTGATATTTTCTTTTATGGTTTTTGACAACTCCCTAAGTATAGCGTCTCCTACTAGATGCCCGTAATGGTCATTATAATTTTTAAAATGGTCTATATCGATCATAAGGCAAGAGAAGCTGTAGTTAAATTTCTGCGAACGCCCTATCTCTTCTTTAAACCGCTCCAGGTAGTACCTGCGGCTAAAAACTCCGCTTAGGCTATCCGTAATAGCTAACTCTTGGACCCTTTGATAAAGTATTGCCCTTTTAATCCCTAAAAGAAATTGCTGGCCTAAAATATGGAACTTCTCATTATCATGCTTATTATTGAGTCTGGCTACCAGATAACCGATCAGGACTTTATCTATATCAAGCTCTATAAGCGCATATTCTTTATATGGGGTGAGATCTTCGTTGGTTTTAACGAATCGGCAATCAGATACCTCTATATATCTACTTAGCTCTTCTTTAAAATTAAGGAATACCCTTTCTTCATCCAGGTATTTGCATATATTTCTAGTGAGGTCATAAAGGGCAACGGTCTCCTCTAGTTTTTTGCCTAGCTCATGATTATCTCGATCTAATCGTGCGTTAATAGAAAGCAATAAATTGTATTTTTTTTCGGTCTCCTTATATTCTCGGTGCTTCTTGAGAAAGCTTTTTTTATATAACATCGTACTTAACCAAAGATAAAACAAGATACATAACAAAATTAATGCCGCCAGATCCAACGATAATTTTATCATTTTATATGCAGATAACCCGATTTCTCCCTTTTTGTTTTGCCTCATACATCGCCCGGTCTGATTTCAGAATCAGGTCGCTTTCTTCAGAGGCGTCATCTGGAAAAACCGCCACTCCTATGGAAACAGTGATATTAGTCTCCCAGCCGCGCAGATTTATCTTATTCTTCTCTATAGCCAGGCGCAGTTCTTCAGCCACGCCAGCAGCATTCTTCTTATCTACACGGGGCAGTATTATACAGAATTCCTCTCCTCCGAAACGGCTTACAATGGGGCCTAGGCCTTTTAAAAAATCGCAGATACTCAAACTTAAGCCTTTGAGTACTATATCGCCTGCAGTATGGCCGAACTTATCGTTATAATCTTTAAAATAATCTATA
>VGKF01000004.1 GCA_016867175.1 Candidatus Omnitrophota bacterium
ACTGTATTAAATCCTCCATCCCTTGGCTATCAAAATCTTCGCGCGGCTGCAGAGGATTAGGCCTGACCTGTTCTAAAGGAGCATAAATAATCTTCTCCTGGTGAGCTTCTGTTACCCTATCCGGGATTAAGGCGCTTATGCCTTTACCTAAGGCTTTTCTTTCCATTCTACTGCTCCTTCATCTGGTACCCTGTTAGTAAGCGGGATGCCTAACATCTCTTTAACCAACTCTTCATATTTTTGGGCGCCGAGAGATTCTTTATCATATAAAGCAATGGGCTTGCCAAAGCTGGGCGCCTCAGTTAAGCGTATGCTGCGCGGGATCACTGTTTCATATACCTTCTCCTTAAAATGATTTCTTGCTTCCTGCACCACCTCTTTGGTAAGGTTAGTGCGGAAGTCTGCCATGGTTAAAAGCACGCCTTCAATAGCAAGGTTAGGATTAAGGTTATCTTTCACAAGTCTAATGGTATTATCCAGTTGCGTTAATCCTTCTAAGGCGTAATATTCGCACTGCACAGGTATTAATACTGAATCTGCCGCGCAAAGGCCATTGATAGTAAGCAACCCTAAGGAGGGAGGCGAATCTATAATAATAAAGTCAAATTTCTCTCGTTCATGAGCCAACCCCCTTTTCAGACGATACTCTCTACCCAGGGCGCCTACTAACTCTACCTCTGCGCCAGTAAGGTCGAGGTTAGAGGGAGCCAAATAAAGGTTATTCATTGCAGTGGGCTGAACTATCTCTTGTATATTGAGCTCTTCTAATAAGACGTGGTAGGTGCTCTTTTGAATATTATGCTTATTTATCCCCATACCGCTAGTAGCATTTGCCTGTGGGTCTAAATCTATCAAGAGCGTCTTTTTATTGGCTAAGGCTAAGTAACTTGAGATATTGATGGCAGAGGTAGTTTTACCTGTGCCGCCCTTCTGGTTACAGATAGCGATAATCTTACCCATTGTTATTTATATGGTTACAAAATGTTCCACGGACAACATTTCCTATAATCAAACCGGATATCTCATTCTGTTTAATAAGGTTACCTTAATACGGAATACGGTTTTTGTCAAGCTTTTTATTTGTCCTGCGTTGCGCTTACTCTAATCTTAGCGGGTTTTGCTCCAGACATACCAAAGAGGCCTTTTTCTTCTTCAGCTAAAACCTCAATCTTGACTTTGTTGCGGGGTAGTTTTAAGACTTGCAGTGCTTTTTGAATCGCTTCTTCTACGCTACTTCCCTCAACCTCTATATAAGACTTCTTAGTCATCTTTTCCGGTTCATACGCAATTGGTAACTCAACATAAGCGTGCTATTAATAAACCAGTATAATACTAAACCCGAGGGCATGCGATAAAATATCAGGCCGAACATAAGCGGGAAGATGATCAGCATCAGCTTTTGCTGCTCGGCATTACTACCAGTAGCTACAGTAGAGGTCTTTTGTTGTATGAACATGCCAATTGTCATAAGAATAGGCAGGATGTTAATCTCATTGCCTATGATCGGTAATGATACCGGTAAGGTGAAAAGGTTGTCTGGTTTGGATAAGTCTTTAATCCACAGGAAATTAGCGCCCCTTAAAGAAACAGAACGTAATAAAACCTGGTATAAAGCAAAAAAGATCGGTATCTGTAGCACCATCGGCAAACAGCCCCCAAGAGGATTTACTTTATGCTCCCGGTATAAATCCATGATTGCCTTATTTAATTTTTGCGGGTTATCTTTGTAGGATTTACGTAATTCTTCTATATGCGGCTGTAGTAACTGCATCTCTTTCATAGAGCGCATCTGTTTTAGGGTCAAGGGGTAGAGGATAATATAAATCGCTAAACTAAATAAGACAATCGCCCAACCCCAATTACGCACTAGCCCGTATAAAATTGTTAATAGCCCTACCTGTAACCTAGCAATGAAGTCAAAGGTACCATAATATACTACTGCTGTCCAGCTAGGATTAAGTTTTTTAATCAAACTTAACTCTTGTGGCCCCAGATAGATATAGAATTTTTGCTTAACACTCTGCCGAGCAGGGATTGCTAAATCCGATGAGACTAAACTAATCTCTGAGATGGTTTTAGTTCTTGTACTAATAAAGGCGCTATATTCAGTATGTTGCGGTTCAATAATACCGCAGAAATATCTATCACGCCAACCTAAGAATTTTAACCCCGGGGCACTAATATCCTTGCGTAGGTTTAAATGCAAAACCTTATCCTTAAGAGCAAAGGTCGCGTCTTGGAAACGCGCCTCATTCTGGTCAGCATTAAAATGAATGCCAGCTGCTAATAAATCTAAATTAATATGTAGGGGCTGGGAAGAAACATTTTTAATTTCCATCTCTAACATAATGATATAATTAGAGTTAGAGAGTATAAACTTTTTGGTAATCTCCTTTTCTTGATCGCGGTATACAAAACTTACTATGCCTTCGGAGGCGCTATCTTTTTTAAAGCCCGCGGGAAAGTTTTTCAAAAGAAGCCCCTGGTTCAAGGTAAACTTAAAAAATTGATAGGCAGGAAAGATAATCTCTTGGATGCTCGCCCCGGCTTCATCAAAAACAAGAGAGTAGTTGTTTTGTTCGACTGTAAAGAGGCCTTGTGGCTTTAGCGCTTCTTCTACTGGGGGAGGGGCAGGTTTGACTACAGGGGCTGGTATGAGAGTTTCTGTCTTTTGTGGTATAACCCTATTATTATCAATAGGATAAAACTTAGAGGTAAAAAGGGACCAGCTTAATAGTATTAGTACTGAAAGGGCTATCGCTGCGATTAAACGTTTTTCCATAGTTTTTAGATTAAGGGGTCATATCCGTTTTTTTGGGAAAGAGGGTGACAATGCAACAGTCTTTTTGTCGCCTTAATGCCTCCCCAAAGAATCCCGTATTTTTCAATTGCCTGCCTGGCATATTCAGAACAGCTGGGTAAAAAGCGGCAAGAAGAAGGCAGGATAATTCTAAGATACCTTTGATATATACCAAGAAGGGCCAGGGCTATTCTACGTAACATCACATAGAGAGTCGTTTTCTGCCTTTTTTGCGTCGCAAGGCCAGAACCCTTCTGCCCGAGCGAGTGGCCATGCGGCAACGGAAGCCGTGTTTACGTTTACCGACGATCTTCGTGGGGGTCTTTAGATTTTTTTTCATCTTGGGCTGTCCTTTAGGTTATACATTGTAATTACCCTGCTGTAATAATATTTTTCAATTATAACATAAAGGTAAACAAAGTCAAACAGATTAACGCAGATTATAATAATAAAACCCGGCAGGCCAAGACTCCAAAGGCAGGCCTAGAATGCGCGACGGAAAGAACAGGTCTCGTAAGGTATTGGTCTTTTATGTTGACTGGCGAAAAAAATATTGTATAATAATCTTTTCAATAAAATTATAGGTGGCGGGGGAAGCAAGAAATTACGGGTTTTTGAGGTTGTTGGTTTTTGTCTTGCAACCCCTTTTTTCTCTGCTATAATATTCCACAGGGTTATGCAAGTTGTGAATAAACTGTTAATAACATCTTAGGGGTCGGGTATGGCAATCACGGAGACACAGAAGCTCTGGGGTAAGGCACAAGGCTACCTCAAGGAAAGACTGGGAAAAACTGTCTTTGAGACCTGGATTTTGCCTCTGAAGCCTAAGAAGCAAGAGAAAGGCCTCTTGACTCTGCAGGCGCCGGACCAGTTCTTTAAGGAGTGGGTAGAAAAACACTACCTGATAATACTGCAGGAGGCAGGGACAGAGGCTGCCAAAGAAAAGGTCTCTATTGCCCTGGAGGTAGGCGTGTTGAACCTTAAGGCTAAATCCGGGCTTAAGGCAGAGCCTGCTCTAGGCAGGCCCCAGGAGGCGCAAGACAGCCTGGGCCTTAATTCGCGTTATACATTTGATAACTTTGTAGTGGGCCCTTCTAACCGCCATGCCCATGCCTATTCGCTGGCAGTAGCCGAATCGCCGGCCAAAACCTATAACCCGCTTTTCATTTATGGGGGGGTGGGGCTAGGCAAAACTCACTTAATCCAGGCTATCTGTCACCATATCAAAAGTAAAAAAACCGGACATTATAAAATCTGCTATATGCCTTCGGAGCGATTCACTAATGAGTTAATAGACGCTATCCAACATCGCTCTACCGCTAATTTCCGCCAGAAATACAGAAACCTGGATCTGTTGGTCATAGATGACATACATTTTATCGCCGGAAAGGAATCAACCCAGGAAGAGTTCTTCCATACCTTCAACGCCCTATATGACGCGCACAAACAAATCATCATCTGCTCTGACCGGCCGCCAAAAGAGATTGCCAATCTCCAGGACCGGCTGGTCTCCAGGTTCGGCTGGGGCCTGACTACCGATATCCAGCCGCCGGACCTTGAGACCCGCGTGGCTATATTGAAAAAAAAGATAGAGCGTGAATCAGTCAGTATCCCGGACGAGGTTATATTTTTCATCGCCCAGTTGATTAAAACCAATATCCGGGAATTAGAGGGCGCGCTTATCCGCACTATCGCCTATTCCTTATTGGAGGAAAAGCCCATCACCCTAGAGCTTACTAAAGAAGTTTTAAAAGACCTGTTAAAAGAACCAAAAAAACTTATTACCATAGACTTTATCCAACGTTGTGTGGCAGAAGAGTTTGGGGTTTCTCTGCAAGACTTAAAAACCCGGCGCCGCCATAAAACCATAGTCTTGCCTAGGCAGGTAGCTATGTATTTAAGCCGAGAGTTTACAGACCTGTCTTTGCCAGAGGTGGGTGAGTTTTTTGGAGGTAAAGACCATACTACAGTATTACATTCATATAACAAGATTAAGGGTGATATAAAAACTAATGGGTATTTAAAGGAGCGGGTGGAGAGGGTTATTAACACCCTTCAACGGTAGACGCAAGTGTTATCCCCTATATTATACATAGTTTAGCCTGTTATGTTATAAGGAGATAGGTGGTCTACTCATGGAATGTTTGGCGCACTATTACTACTACGATTTTATTTAATACCTATATAATAAAAGGAGAGGTATATGCGGTTAAAAACTAACAAAGAAATTTTATTAAATGGAATTCAAATAGTACAAAACGTTATTACTCCCAAAACCGCTTTACCGGTGCTATCTAATATTTTAATCGAAACACAAGGAAACAAACTCAAACTAACCGCGACAGACCTAGATATAGGTATAAGCTGTGTAATACCCATAGAGGTCCAAGAACCCGGGGCAATAACCATACCAGCTAAAAGATTAAGCGATATTATTAAAGAGCTCCCAACAAACGATATTAATATAACTACTAAAAAAAACAATTTGGTGATTATTGAAACTGAAAACTGCCAATTTAAAATTTTAGGATTAGCCGCAGAGGAGTTCCCTAAAATACCAGAGTTTAAAGACCGCCAGGTGATTAATTTAGAGCAGGCGGCACTAAAAAACATATTCAATCTCACTTCTTTTGCGGTTTCTACGGATGAAGCGCGCTATGTGTTAAATGGTATATTATTTAACTTCTATAAAAACAACTTGACTTTAATAGCCACTGATGGTAAACGTCTAGCTATTGCCGAAAGCAAATTACAACAGGGGATAGAAAAAAACATTAAAATTATCGTACCCATAAAGACCATCCAGGAGTTAAGTCGAAACCTTAAAGAAGAAGGCGGGGTATCTTTGATCCTGGGCAATAACCAGGCCCTTTTTGATCTAGGGGGCGTGGTTATTATATCGCGCCTTATAGAAGGGGAGTTTCCCGATTATCAACAAGTGATACCGCCAGCTGCGGAGAATAAAATGGGTATTAGTAGGGAGCAATTCCTCCTGGCGGTTAAAAGAGCGGCCCTACTCTCCACCCCAGACTACCAGGCGGTGAAGCTAGAGGTATTTAAGGACAAGTTGGTTGTCTCGAAATCTACGCCGGATGTTGGGGAATCTTTTGAAGAGGTGGCAGTAGAATACCGCGGCAAGGAGATGGTGATTGGGTTTAACCCGCATTATCTTACGGATGTTTTAAAGAATTTAAAAGAGGAAAGGATAACCTTGGAGCTTTTGGATAGCGAGAAGCCCGGGGTTATGCGTACCGCCGGCTACACCTATATCGTGCTCCCTATGCGTTTAAGTTAAGCGGGTTTTAGGATGGCGCAGCTACTCAAGGAGACAATCGCAGGCCTGATGCATAAACTAGAGGGGAAACAACGAGGCAAGCATCGGGATGAGCCGTGGGGCACATTGAAGAAGGCATTTACCAAGAAAGAGCTGGCGCATGTACAGCTGCATTATTTTGATAAGGGGATATTAGCCCTGCGCGTGGATTCTTCCAGCTGGATGTATAGCTTCGGCCTAAAAAAAGAAGCGCTTCTGTATAAGTTACGCAATAAAGCCAGGGTGGTGGTGAGGGATATTCGTTTTACGCTCGGAGAAGAGGCATGAAAAAAAGTAAAGACAAAAAACCAAAGCCAGGGCAAGCCCAGGCAGCGCCCGTCAAGGATAATAAGGCCTATGATGCGACTACCATCCAGGTCTTAGAGGGGGCTGATGCCGTAAGGAAGAGGCCGGCGATGTACATCGGCGATACCTCTGTGCGCGGGCTGCACCACTTGGTTTATGAGGTGGTGGATAATAGTGTTGACGAGAGCCTAGCAGGTCACTGCGATCATATTGAAGTAGCGGTGCATTCGGATAACAGCGTCAGCATCACTGATAATGGCCGCGGGATTCCTGTAGATATGCATAAGACCGAGAAGAAACCCGCGGTAGAGGTTGCGCTGACCACGCTGCATGCCGGAGGAAAGTTTGACCACCGCGTATACAAGGTATCGGGAGGCCTGCATGGCGTAGGGGTAAGCGTAGTCAACGCCCTTTCTGATTGGCTGGAGGTGGAGGTCAAGCGTGACGGCAAAGTCTACCATCAGCGCTACGAACGCGGTAAGACCGTTTCTAAGTTGACCGTAATAGGTAAAAGCAACGCAACCGGTACCAAGGTAACCTTCAAGCCCGACCGCACTATCTTTAGCAAAATAGATTTCTCTTACGATGTGTTATCGCAGCGGCTAAGAGAGTTGGCTTTTTTAAATAAGGGCTTAAAGATCAGCCTAGATGATGAGCGTAGCGACAAAAAAGCAGTATTTGAGTTTGCCGGCGGGGTTGTTTCTTTTGTCGAATATCTAAGTAAAAATAAAAACCCCCTGCATAATAAGGTGGTATATTTTCAAAAGACCCAGGATGAAGTTATTGTGGAGGTAGCCCTGCAGTATAATGACGGATATGCAGAGACCATCTTCTCCTTTGCCAATAATATTAATACCGTGGAAGGCGGTACGCACCTCTCCGGTTTTAAGTCTGCGCTGACCCGGGCGATTAATCAGCACGCCAAAAATAAGAACCTGATTAAAGATGATATAGCTATCTCCGGAGAAGATGTGCGCGAGGGCCTGACTGTTGTAGTAAGCGTCAAGGTGCCTAACCCGCAATTTGAGGGTCAGACCAAGACCAAGCTAGGTAATTCTGAAGTAGAAGGGCTGGTCGCCTCGGCGAGCCTGGATTCCTTGGCAGCATATTTCGAGGAGAACCCGTCAGTTGCCAACAAAATTGTAGATAAAGTCATAGTTGCCTCGCGCGCTCGCGAGGCGGCGCGTAAGGCAAGAGAACTAACCCGCAGAAAAGGCGCGCTTGAAGGCGCAGGCCTGCCCGGGAAATTAGCAGATTGTTCTGAGAGGGACCCCGCTCTTTGTGAACTCTATATCGTAGAAGGCGATTCAGCGGGTGGCTCAGCCAAGCAGGGCAGAGACCGCAGGTTCCAGGCGATCCTGCCTATTAAGGGTAAAATTTTAAATGTAGAAAAGGCGCGCATGGATAAGATTTTATCTAATGAAGAAATCCGCACTATAATCACAGCTTTGGGAACCGGCGTAGGCGAAGAGTTTGATTTGGCTAAACTGCGCTACGACAAGTTAATACTGATGGCTGATGCGGATATAGACGGCTCGCACATTAGAACCTTGTTGCTTACCCTGCTTTACCGCCATATGCCCAAACTGGTAGAAGGCAAACATGTTTATATTGCCCAGCCCCCATTATACAAGATAAAAAGAGGCCAGCGCGAGGAGTATATCCAAACCGAGCAACAGATGGATGAGTTGTTGCTTGAATTAGGCAGGGAGGGGCACCGTTTTGTGCGGGTGAAAGATAAGCAGGTTTTTACCGATAACCAGTTTAAAGACCTGCTGCATCTCTTGGTTGAGCTAGCAAAACTAACCAAGGTTTTAGAGAAAAAGGGAGTAGAGTTTACTAAATATCTTGCTTTTAGGCATCCTAAGACCAAAAAGATGCCAATTTATAGGGTTATAGTGGAGGGAAAATACCATTTTGCCTATTCTGATAAGGAGTTGGCTAAGCTTACGGATACACAAGAGAAAGAAGATGAACGGGATGTCTTAGAGCTCTTTGAGGCGCCGGAAATAGAACAGGCGATAGCCAGGATAGAGAAGATGGGCCTGGATATTAATACTTACGCTGTTGGCGAGGTTCCTGTAAAAGAGGCAGCCGGTAAAGAAGCAAGCAAAAAAAACAAACCGGCCTACCGCATTCTAAATGATAAGGAGCAAAAAGACCTCTATGCCTTAAAAGAGGCGTTAGATTACATAAAAGAGATGGCTACCAAAGGTATGCACATACAGCGCTACAAGGGATTAGGGGAGATGAACCCCCAGCAGCTTTGGGATACTACTATGGACCCGGAGAAGCGCACTATACTTCAGGTTACTTTAGAGGATGCCGTGGAGACGGATAAGATGTTTACTGTTTTAATGGGAGATCAGGTCGAACCCAGGCGCGAGTTTATTGAGGCATACGCGCACCAGGTTAAGAACCTGGACGTCTAACTATGTACACGCGTAACGAAAAAATAATACCCGTTTATATTGAAGAGGAAGTAAAAGACTCTTATTTAAATTACGCCATGAGCGTTATTGTGGGCAGGGCCCTGCCGGATGTGCGCGACGGCCTAAAGCCGGTGCATCGCAGGATTCTCTATGCTATGCGGGAGCTTAACCTTGAACACTCTAAGCCCTATAAAAAATGCGCGCGTATAGTCGGAGAAGTTTTAGGTAAATACCACCCGCATGGAGATGTTGCCGTATATGATACGCTGGTAAGGATGGCCCAGGATTTTTCGCTGCGCTATCCGTTAGTTGACGGCCAGGGCAACTTCGGCTCGGTGGACGGCGACGCTGCTGCAGCTATGCGTTACACCGAGGCCAGGCTCGCCTCCGTTTCTGATGACATACTCGGCGATATTGATAAGGAGACAGTAAACTTCGGTCCCAACTTCGATGCCTCGCTAGAAGAACCGCTTCTCCTGCCGGCGGCGCTTCCCAATCTTTTAGTAAACGGCTCAAGCGGTATAGCCGTAGGCATGGCTACCAATATCCCGCCGCACAATTTAGTTGAAGTAGCAGAAGCCATCATCTATATTCTGGAACATCCGGAAGCAGAGATAAAAGAGCTGATGCGCTACATCACCGGGCCTGATTTTCCTACCGGCGGGGTAATCTGCGGCAAGGGCGGCATTAAAGACGCGTATGCTACCGGCAGAGGAAAACTTACGGTACGTGCCAAGGCTACGATTGAACACCAGAAAAACGGCAAAGACCTGATAGTGGTTACTGAAATTCCTTATCAGGTACAGAAGGCTGCTCTTATCGAAGCTATCGCCGCCCTAGTCGATGACAAAAAAATAGAAGGGATCTCCGATATACGCGATGAATCTGATAAAGAGGGGATGCGCATAGTAGTTGAGCTTAAGCGCGATGCCGAATCCCAAATTATTCTTAACCAGCTCTTCAAGCACACTCAGCTGGAGGCCACCTTCGGCATTATTATGCTGGCGCTGGTCGAGAACCGGCCGCGGGTGTTAAACCTACGCCAGATCCTGGATGCCTATATAGAACACCGCAAGGTTATTATCCGCAGGCGCACGCAGTTTGAATTAGAGCGCGCCTTAAAGAGGGCACATATTTTAGAGGGTTTAAAAATAGCCTTAAAGTTTATTGACCGCATTATCAAAACTATCAAGACCTCTAAAAATACAGAGAATGCCCGGGAACGCCTGATCAAAGAATTTGGGCTCTCCGAATTGCAGGCCCAGGCGATCCTTGAGATGCAGCTACAGAGGTTAACCGCCCTTGAGCGCGATAAGATTGACGCAGAGTACATGGAGCTCCTGAAGAAGATAGAATTATGTAAGGCCATCCTTGCCTCGGAGAAGAAGGTGGAGGCGATCATTAAAGCAGAACTCGAGGATCTAAAGAAAAAATACGGGGATGAGCGCAGGACCGATGTGGTAGGCGAAGTAGAAGAGCTTGAGGTGGAGGACTTGATCGCCGAAGAGGATGTAGTAGTGACTATAAGTCACGGCGGATATATAAAGCGGCTGCCGGTGAGTTCTTACCGCAAACAAAAAAGGGGTGGCAGGGGCGCTACGGGTGCCGAGGT
This sequence comes from Candidatus Omnitrophota bacterium, assembly GCA_016867175.1. GTDB lineage: Bacteria > Omnitrophota > Gorgyraeia > Gygaellales > Profunditerraquicolaceae > VGKF01. Next base: position 10,464 of record VGKF01000004.1, read on the forward strand.
CAAAGAGGAGGATTTCATCGAGCATCTTTTTGTGGCCTCGACCAAAGACTACCTGCTCATTTTTACCGATAAGGGCCAGGTACATTGGCTCAAGGTCTACGAGATACCGCAAGCCAGCCGTATTTCTAAAGGCAAGGCCATAGTTAACCTGTTGCAGATGGAGGCCAGCTCTAAAGTGAGCTCTACTATACCGGTGAAAGAATTCTCCGCCGATAAATATCTGGTGATGGTGACTAAACAGGGCCAGATTAAAAAAACCCAGCTTGATGCCTATGGTAACCCTCGCAAGGGCGGGATTATCGGCATTACCCTGGAGAAGAATGACGAGTTAATAGGCGTTGAGCTTACTGACGGTAAGCAGGAGTTGTTTATCGGGACCCGCCAGGGTAAGGCTATAAGATTTGTAGAGGGCAAGGTGCGTGATATGGGCAGGGCTGCCAAGGGAGTGCGCGGAATATCTTTAGCCAAGAAGGATGAAGTTATAGCCATGGTCCTGCCCCATAAAGACTCTACCTTTTTGACGGTCACGGAGTTGGGCTTTGCCAAGCGCACCCCGGTACAAGAGTATCGGCTGACCAGCCGCGGCGGCAAGGGGATTATCAATATCAAGGTGACTGATAAGAATGGCCAGGCGGTAAGCCTTAAGACAGTTTCCGACAACGATGAACTTATGGTCATCACCCAGAATGGAATGTTTTTACGCTGCGCCATAAAGGATATCCGCTCAACCGGCCGCTCTGCGCAGGGAGTGCGGCTGATTAAACTGCAGGCTAAGGATCGTGTTTCTTGCGTCGCTCCTGTAATCGCCGAAGAGGAAGAATAGGTTTTAGTCTCGTCCCCATCGTCTAGCCTGGCCTAGGACATGAGCTTTTCAAGCTCACGACACCGGTTCAAATCCGGTTGGGGACGCTAGATGTTTTCAGCCGAGTCCTTTGCAGATGCTATTTCTTATCTCCTGTAAAGGGCCGGTTGGGGACGCCATATGCACCGGTTCTCCCGTCTGTAGTTGTGAGCACCAAGACGGGATCCCGCCAGAGATCTCCAAGAGATACGGCGGGAAAATCCGGTTGGGGACGCTAGATGTTTTCAACCGAGTCCTTTGCAGATGCTACTTCTTATCTCCTGTAAAGGGCCGGTTGGGGACGCTAAATAAAACGAGATATCCTTTACGAGCGCCTGAAGATAGCACTCGTAAAGGATTAATTCGGACAAATAACTTATGTCGTCCTGCGGACTCCATAAGTTATGTCCTCATTAAATGTGCGGAATAATAGGATATATAGGTAACAAGGAGGCCCAGCCCATTATCTTAAATGGGCTTAAGCGCCTGGAGTACCGCGGATACGACTCCTGCGGGGCAGCCACCTATTTAGAGCGCAAAAACTCTCTCTCCGTACGCAAACTACCCGGTAAGGTTAAAGACCTGGAAAACCTTCTGCATAAAAAACCGCTCTCCGGGAGCCTGGGTATCGGCCATTGCCGTTGGGCCACCCATGGCGCGCCCAATCAGGTTAATTCCCATCCGCATCTGGATTGTAAAGGAGAAATTGCCTTGGTGCACAACGGCATTATTGAGAACTACGCCAAGCTCAAAAACGAACTCATAAAAGATAAACATATATTTCTTAGCCAGACTGATACCGAAGTTATTGTGCATTTAATTGAAAAGTTTTATCGCGGCTGTTCTTTAGAAGAGGCAGTAAGAAAGGCCGTTACTAAGCTGGAGGGCTCCTTTGCCATTGCGGTAATTTCAAGGCGCGAGCCAGGAAAGCTTGTAGGCGCGCGCATGGGTAGCCCCCTGGTAGTGGGCGTAGGCAAGGAAGAAAACTTTCTGGCCTCGGATGTCCCTGCCCTGCTCGATCTAGCACAAGAAATAATATTTCTGGAAGAGAATGAGATAGCGGTGCTCACTACCGATAAAGTAACGCTGACTAATCTTGCAGGCGAGACGGTCAAGAGAGCGCCCAGCCGTATTAACTGGGATGTAGCGCAAGCGCAAAAACAAGGCTGGCCGCACTTTATGCTTAAAGAGATCAATGAGCAGCCCGCTATTTTAGAAGGGTTATTGAATAGCAGGATAGATAAAGATTCCGGAGAGATTTCTTTTGAGGCGCTTAAGATACCGGTAGAGAAGTTAGCCAAGACAAGCAATATCGTCATTGTGGCTTGCGGCACAGCCTATCATGCCGGGCTCTGCGGCAAATATATACTGGAAGAACTCTGCTCTATCCCGGTTAGCGTAGATGTCTCTAGCGAGTTCCGCTATCGTAACCCTCTCTTGGCAGAAAATGCTCTAGTCATCGCTATTAGCCAGTCAGGGGAAACTGCGGATACCTTGGCAGCAGTGAGAGAGGCAAAGAAAAAAGAGGCCTTGGTGTTGGCTATCTGTAATGTGTTGGGTTCCAGCCTTGCGCGCGAGTCTGACGGCGTCATCTACACGCATGCCGGCCCGGAGATCGGCGTTGCCTCGACCAAGGCCTACACCGCGCAGCTTATGATCCTGTATCTCTTGGCGCTATATTTAACCGGCTTAAAAAAGACCCTTAGCGAAGATAAGAGGTCAGCGTATTTATCAGAGCTCAAACGCATCCCCAGACTTCAGGAGGCATTCTTAAAAAAACAAGGGCTGGTCAGAGGCATTGCCCGCAAACATTCTCATTTCGGGTCCTTTCTTTTTTTGGGCCGCAATATCAATTATCCGCTGGCTTTAGAAGGCGCGCTTAAGCTTAAAGAGATCTCTTATATACCGGCTGAAGGATATGCTGCCGGCGAGATGAAGCATGGGCCAATAGCATTAATAGATGAATACCGCGCAGTAGTCTGCATTACCCCCGCCTCCCGCATCTACGAAAAGATGATCTCTAATATCCAGGAGATACACAGCCGTCGCGGTAAGATTATCGCTATTGCCAGCGACGATGATGATAAGATCAAAGAATTAACCCGGGAGACAATTTTTATACCCAGGGCAGATGAATTCTTTTCTCCCCTTTTGGTCGCCCTGCCGCTGCAGCTGCTAGCTTACCATATAGCCGTTAAAAGAGATTGTGATGTAGACCAGCCCAGGAATCTGGCTAAATCAGTGACAGTGGAATAATGCTCTATATTGTTGCTACCCCAATCGGAAACTTAGGGGATATCAGCTTCAGGGCCCTTGAGGTTTTAAAGGGCGTAAAGGTGATTGCCTGCGAAGATACGCGCCGCACCTCCATACTGCTTAACCATTACGGGATTAAAACCCCTACCACCAGCTTCTTCCAGCATAACCGCATTACTAAGGCAAAGTACCTGCTGCGCTTGCTACAAGAAGGACAAGATATCGCCCTGGTTTCGGATGCGGGTATGCCAGGCCTTCTTGACCCCGGCTATAATATTATTAACCTGGCAGTCAAGAACAAGATAGCGGTTACCGTTATCCCCGGCGCCACAGCGCTTATTAATGCTTTGGTGATATCCGGCAAACCTGCGCATAAGTTTATCTTTGAGGGCTTCCTTCCTCCCAGGAAGGGCGCGCGCCAGAACCGGCTTAAAGAGATATTGAAAGCAAAATACACAACGGTCTTATATGAATCCTGTCACCGTATCCTGGCAACTTTAGAGGATATCCATAGCCTTAAGCCGGATAAAGAGATAGTGGTTATTAGGGAGCTGACCAAGAAGTTTGAAGAGGCTAAGCGCGGCAGTGCCGCCAGCATACTTCAGGAACTTAAAAAGCAGAAGCCCCGCGGTGAGTTCGTGGTAGTCGTATAAAATTGCTTGACAAATCCGGCCCCAAGTGTTATATTTACTTAAGAATAAATTTAACCTTTAAGCTAGTTCTGTGAGACTAGTAAGGGGATAAAATGAATAGCAGGGAACGCAAGAATAGACCCAACTGCAAAAAAGGCAGTTGGGTTTTTTATTGATCCCGCCCTAGTATGTAGAGGAGGGCGGGAGAATTAATCCCTTACGGGTGCTATCGGAGATCGCCCGTAAGGGAGAGGATATATAACAAATGAAAGAAAAAGCTAAAATATTAGATAAGGAAGCCTTGGGCCGCAGTCTCTTGCGCATAGCCCATGAGATTCTAGAGAAGAATAAGGGGACGGAAAGCCTGTGTCTAGTGGGTATCAGGAATCGCGGGGCATATTTAGCGCAGCGTATTGCCGCGTGCATCTTGAAGATAGACAACGCCAGCGTTCCGGTAGGGATACTCGATATCACCTTATACCGCGATGATCTTACCCTTATCGCTGCCCAGCCTGTGGTGCGTAAGACCGAGATAGGCTTTGACATCACCGATAAAAACATTGTCCTGGTAGACGATGTTTTGTATAGCGGTAGGACTATAAGGGCAGCCTTGGATGCGCTTATAGATCTGGGCCGGCCCCAGACAATCCAGTTGGCAGTATTAATTGACCGCGGCCACCGGGAGCTACCCGTACGCGCAGATTACGTAGGCAAGAATATTCCTACCTCTTTGCAGGAGATTGTAGAGGTGAGGCTTGCGGAAGTTGACGGAGTAGATGAAGTGGTTATAGTGGACAAGGAATAATAGGATGGTTTGGACGAGAAAGGATCTGCTGGGCTTAGAGGATTTAAGCAAAGAAGAGCTTGAGTTGATCCTTGCCACCGCCGATTCTTTTAAAGAGGTCTCCAGCCGCGAGATTAAAAAGGTCCCGGCACTTCGCGGTAAGACCGTAGTAAATCTATTTTATGAGCCTTCTACCCGCACGCGCGTCTCCTTTGAAATAGCAGCCAAAAGATTATCCGCAGACGTGATTAATATCGCAACCGAAACCTCAAGCGTCCAGAAGGGCGAGACGCTTATTGATACCGGCACCAATATCCAGGCCCTGAAGGCCGATATCATCGTGATGCGGCATAATTACTCCGGGGCAGCAGCAATGCTTGCGCGTCACCTTAATATCAGCGTAGTCAATGCCGGAGACGGTTGGCATGAGCATCCTACGCAGGCGCTTTTAGATATCTTTACCCTGAAGGAAAAATTGGGCAGGATAGACGGATTAAAGGTAAGCATCATAGGAGATATCGCGCACTCCCGCGTAGCCCGCTCCAATATCTGGGGGCTGACTAAATTAGGCGCCGAGGTCACAGTCTGCGCGCCGCCAATGCTTATTCCGCCTGCGATTGAACAGATGGGGGTAGTTGTCACCCACGGTATAGACGAGGCCTTACAACATGCCGACGCAGTAAATGTGCTGCGCATGCAGTTTGAACGCGATACAGAAGGCGCTTTCCCGCGGCAACTAGAATACTTTAAGAGCTTCGGCATCACCCAGGAGAGGCTCTCCAAGGCTAAAAAGGATATTATCGTTATGCACCCTGGGCCGCTTAACCGCGGGGTTGAGATTTCAAGCGAAGTAGCTGACGGCATAAACTCAGTAATCCTGGAACAGGTCACTAATGGCATTGCCGTGAGGATGGCAGTGCTGTTTCTGGTCTCTCAAGGCCACGATAAAAAATATGAGACTACTAATTAAGGCAGGCAGGGTCGTTGACCCGGCGAATAAGATAGACGCAGTAACAGATATCTTGATAGAAGATAATAAGATCGCCCTGGTGGATGAGCAGATTAAGATAGACACAGATCTTACGATAGAGGCTCAAGGTAAAATAGTCATGCCTGGCATTATAGATATGCACGTGCATTTACGAGAGCCTGGCAGGGAAGATAAGGAGACTGTCGCCAGCGGCACAGCCGCTGCGCTCAGGGGCGGGGTGACCACCCTCTTGGCTATGCCCAATACCACTCCTGCCATAGATAACCCGCAAACAGCTGCGCTTTTAAAAGAGATTATCAACAGAACAGCGCAGGCAGGCGTATTGCTGGCCGGGGCAATTACCAAGGACAGGCTAGGTAAAGAGCTGGTAGATATTCCTAGCCTTAAAAAAGTTGGCGTAGTCGCGCTTTCTGATGATGGCTCTTCCGTGGATTCCGATGAGCTTATGTTTATGGCGCTGAAGCGCGCCAAAAGAGAGGGCATCCTTATAATCTGCCACTCCGAAGATAAAGGATTATCCGCGCAGGGGGTAGTAAACCTTGGTTTGACCTCTACCCGCTTGGGCTTACGGGGGATATCCTGCGAGTCAGAATATAAAAGAGTGGAGCGCGATATAAAGCTGGCAGAGAAAGCAGGCGCGGCAGTGCATATCGCGCATGTAAGCTGCCGTAAGTCGGTTGATATTATTGCCAAAGCCAAGCAGCGGGGAGTAAGGGTTACTGCCGAAACCGCTCCGCACTATTTTACTTTTACCGAAGAGGCGGTTTTAGGGTATGATACGAACATGAAGATGAACCCTCCCTTGCGGAGTCTCGATGACCTGGCAGCTATAAAAGAAGCCCTGCACGAAGGCATAATAGATGTAATTGCCTCAGACCACGCCCCGCATACCGAAAATGAAAAAGAGATTGAGTTTGTGCGGGCAGAGTTTGGCGTGGTGGGGCTCCAGACAGAACTTTCGGCAGCGGTCAGTGAGCTTATAGAGCCAGGCATATTAGGCTGGCCAGGCCTGGTTGAGAAGTTATCGGTTAACCCAGCCAGGATTTTAGGCTTGAAAAAAGGCAGCCTCTGTGTTGGCAGCGATGCCGACCTGGTAGTAGTTGACCCCCAAAGAGTTTGGCAGGTGGGCAAAGAAGCCCTGGTCTCAAGGTCCAAAAATTCAGCCTTCCTAGGCAAAGTACTAAAGGGTAGAGTAGAATACACTATTTATAACGGCAAGGTAGTTTATGCGCGAAGTGCATGAAGCTTATTGTAAGCCAGGAACTCGGCCACTTAGCCAGGTGGCTGCGGATCCTGGGGCTGGATGCAGCATATTTTAGCCGGGATAATAGCGGCTCTCTAATTATCCAGGCCCTCAGGGAAGAGCGGATTATATTGACGCGTAATCATCGCCTACCCAGGTCAGCCGGTATCAGATTAGTGCAGATTGAGTCAGAGAAGATAAAACCTCAACTGGTTGAGGTCCTGAGAAAGTTACGGCTTAAACTAGATCCCAGCCGCATGTTTAGCCGCTGTGTCCTTTGCAATGAAGAATTAGCCAGGGCAGATAAAGAAACGATAAAAATGCGCGTGCCGGAATATGTATTTAAAACCCAGGATGAATTTTTTTGCTGCCCCAAATGCGAGCGTGTTTATTGGCAGGGTACGCACTGGGGTAATGTCGAGTTAGCTTTGAAAGAAATAACCGCAAATTCCAAATCCCAATAAGTCCCAAATCCCAAATTTGGCACTTATTGGTAGTATTGGAAATTGGGATTTGCGACGAGCGAGAGCGAGGAGCCATGGAGTTTATTGCAGATTTTCACGTGCATTCCAAATATTCCCGCGCCACCTCCAAGGATATGGATGTAAAACATATCGCCCAATGGGCCAAGCTTAAGGGTGTCACCCTTATGGGCAGCGGAGACTTTACCCATCATCTTTGGCTTGAGGAACTAAAAGGTTCTTTAGAAGACATGGGGAATGGCTTATTTAAATACCAGGATACATATTTTATGCTGACCTCTGAGATCAGCAGTATTTATTCTAAAAACGGCAGGACATACCGCATACATAATATTATTACCAGCCCCTCTTTTAAAACCGTAGATAAGATAAATGAGACGCTCTCCAGGCGCGGTAATCTTGCTTCGGATGGCCGGCCCATTCTGGGGATAGATGCGGCAGAGCTGGCTCGCATCGTCTTTGATATTGATGAGAACTGCATGTTAATACCCGGGCATATCTGGACCCCCTGGTTTAGCCTGTTTGGCTCGATGTCAGGCTTTGATAGGATAGAAGATTGTTTTGAGAAGCAGACAGCAAAAATATTTGCCCTGGAGACCGGGCTCTCAAGCGACCCAGGGATGAACTGGCGGCTCTCCGCCCTGGATAAATACACCCTGGTCAGCAACTCCGATAGCCATAGCCCCTCTAAAATCGGCAGAGAGGCAAATGTCTTTGACTGCGAACTTAATTATAAGGCTATCAGGGAGGTGCTAAAACAAAAAGATAAACAGAGGTTTTTATACACGATTGAGTTTTTCCCCGAGGAGGGAAAGTATCATTTTGACGGCCACCGTCTATGCGGAGTGCGCCTTGCCCCGCAAGAAACCAAAGAATATAAAGGCAGGTGTCCTAAGTGCGGTAAGCCCCTGACAGTAGGGGTAATGAACCGCGTAGAGCAGCTGGCTGACCGGCCAGCCGGTTATACGCCTTCAGGCGCTATCCCCTATAAGAATCTCATACCCTTTGATGAGATTATAGCGGAGACCAAGGGCGTATCTAAGAGTTCGGTAGCAGTAGAAAGAGACTACCTCTCTTATGTTGGCAGGTTCGGTACAGAGTTTAATATATTGCTTAAGCTCTCAAGAGAAGAATTGCTAAAAGGCCTGCCTAGCCGCGTAGCCGAAGGGGTGCTTAGGGTACGCCAGGCGCAGGTTAATATTAAGGCAGGTTTTGACGGCGAATATGGAGTTATCTCTATTTTTGATGCAGGGCAAAAGGCCAGCGAAGGCGAGAAACAGCTAAGCCTATTTTAATGCAAAGCATAGTTATCTACTATTCTTATAGCGGCAACACTAAGCAGGTCGCCAGAGTGTTAGCAGAGCTTTTAGCGCAGAAGGGCGAGGTTGAAGAGATAGAGTTAAAGTGCCTGGATGAGCCTCGTTCGTTCTTTGCGCAATGCAAAAGGGCGTTTAGGAGGGTGCGGGGTAAAATACAGGAAGCGACGCTGGATCTCTCCGGGTATGATTTAGTCTGCCTGGGCACTCCGGTCTGGGCTTTGAGTCCTGCGCCAGCAATTAATACCTGCCTGGATCAGGCTGTTGGCCTGGGTGGTAAAAGGGCCGTATTATTTACCACCTACGGTAGCGGCACGGGTAATCAGCGCTGTATTAATTACATGCAGGAGTTTTTATCAAAAAAAGGAGCTACGGCATTTAGCAGGTTCTCTATTCAGCAGGCTAAGGTCAAAGATAAAGAGTTTATTGTTGCAGAGGTTAACAAAGCATTGCGCCTGTGGCCCAATGGATAGGGCACCAGCCTCCGGAGCTGGGTGTGCAGGTTCGATTCCCGCCAGGCGCACCAAAACCAGGGACGGTTCTGAGGTACGCTTAAAACTGTCCCCCAAGGGGACACTCTTAAGCGCAATTGAGAACCGTCCCTAAAGAAAGAGATGAAAAAGCAGATAGTAGGTATAATTGGGGGGCATGATTGTACGCTAGAAGTGGAGAAATTAGCCCATAATTTAGCTAAAAATCTGGCTAAAGTGGTTGGGATAATGGTTTCTGGAGGCTTAAGTGGGACAATGAAGGCGGCTTGTGCTGGTTTTAAGGCTGGAGGCGGCTTAACTATAGGAATTTTACCGAGTTACAACAAAAAAGACGCAAATTCTTATGTAGACATAGCAATACCCACAGGCTTAGGCTTAGCCAGGAATCTTTTGGTGGTCAAGAGCGCAGATGTAGTAATAGCCCTGCCAGGCGAAGCAGGTACGCTCTCAGAGATAGCCTATTGTTTACAACTGGGTATACCGGTAATCAGCCTACGCTCCTGGGATATACCGGGCGTTATTAAGGTTAGAGGCGCGAAAGAGGCAATTAAAAAAGTACAATATATCTTAAAGAGGAGTAGAAAATGAAAGCAATCCTGATGCTGGAAGACGGTAAGAGTTTCGCTGCCCAGGCAGAAAGCGCAATCTCAGGCAGTATAGGCGAGGTTATCTTTAATACCGCGGTGGTAGGATACCAGCAGATGCTTACTGATCCGGCAAATGCCGGAAAAATCCTGGTATTAACCTATCCTTTGATTGGCAATTACGGCTGCGCGCCAAAATTTAATGAGTCTAATAAAGTCTGGCTCTCCGGCCTGGCGATTAAAGAGGAGTCGCGCATCTATTCAAACTGGCAGGCAAAAGAGGGCTTAGGTGATTTCGTAAAAAGAAACAGCCTTCCCGTAATAAGCGAGGTCGATACCCGTACCCTGGCAGTGCATTTAAGACAGAAGGGAGCGTTATTAGGAGTTATTTCTACTGTTAGCTTTGAGAGTAAGGAGTTATTAAATAAGATCGCTGCCTTTCGCAATAAAGAAAAGATAAGCCTCTTAAATAAAATCTCAGTGGCAAAAAAAATAGAGCTGGGTAAGGAAAACAAGAAAAAACAAAGCATAGCCGTGCTGGATATAGGCATAACCCACAGCCTGATTGCGCAACTTGAAAAGCTG
>VGKF01000005.1 GCA_016867175.1 Candidatus Omnitrophota bacterium
GTTGTCTCTTCGCGCGGAGGCCATCTGGCCTCAAGCCTGGGGGCAGTAGAGCTAGTGATTGCCCTGCATTGCTGCCTGAATGCACCCAAAGATAAAATTATCTGGGACGTAGGCCACCAGTCTTATGCCCATAAGATCCTTACCGGTAGGAATAAAGAGTTCTCAGGCCTTCGTCAATACCAGGGGTTAAGCGGCTTTCCTAACAGAGAAGAGTCTATCTATGATACCTTTACTACGGGGCACAGCTCGACAGCAGTCTCTCTGGCCTTAGGCCTGGCCTGTGCCAGAGATTCTTTGCCAAGAGAGGAACAATTCAAGGTAGTGGCAGTAATCGGAGACGGTTCTTTAAGCGGAGGTTTATGTTTTGAGGGGCTTAATAATACCGGGCATTTAAAAAAAGATATACTGGTTGTTCTAAATACAAATGAGCTTAGCATCAGCGTTAACGCCGGCGCCCTGAGCACCTATTTGAATAAAATCATCTCCCTTCCTATCTATAACCGCTTTAAGGATTCCCTGGAAGGGTTTATGAGCTCGCGTATGCCTAAAGGCAGCCGCCTGGTAAAACTTGCCAATAAATTTGAAGAGAGCCTGAAAGGTTTTTTTATACCCGGGATGTTCTTCGAGGAGCTGGGTTTTCGCTATTTTGGCCCCTTTGACGGGCATAATCTAAATATCCTGATCCCTGCACTCAAGAATATCTTAAGCATTAAAGGCCCCAGGCTGTTACATGTGGTTACTAAGAAAGGTAAAGGTTATCCGCCTGCAGAGGTCAACCCGGTGCGTTTTCACGGGATAGGGCCATTTGAAGTAAAGAGCGGCGCCCCTTTGGCGGCCCCTGCCTTTAAGACTTACACCGATGTATTTAGCGAAAAGCTCTTATCATTAGCTAAAGCTAATGATAAGATCGTCGCTATCACCGCTGCTATGCCTGAGGGGACCGGGCTAGATAAGTTTCGCGATTTATATCCGGAGAGGTTTTTTGATGTGGGGATTGCCGAGGCCCACGCAGTCTGTTTTGCTGCTGGCCTTGCCTGCGCCGGCCTTAAGCCGGTGGTTGCGCTTTATTCCACTTTTTTGCAGCGCGCCTACGATCAGATAATGGAAGACGTAGCCCTGCAGAAACTGGCAGTAGTATTTGCCATTGACCGCGCCGGCATAGTAGGAGAGGATGGGATGACCCATCAGGGTATCTTTGACAGTGTCTTCTTAGGAAGCATCCCGCACTTAATCATCATGGCAGCTAAAGACGGCCAAGAGCTAGAACAGATGTTAGAATTTGCTATGGGTCTTAGCCTGCCGGTAGCTATCCGTTATCCTAAATCCGTTATTCCACCGGCTAGCCCCAGGGATCCGGTCTGTCCTTTAGAGCTGGGTAAAGCCGAGATATTAAAAGAAGGGCCGGATTTTAGCCTGATTGCCTTAGGCAGCATGGTCTGGCCTGCTCAAGAGGCAATGGTAATTTTAGAAAAAGAGGGTTTACGAGGCACCCTGGTTAATGCCCGTTTTGCCAAGCCTCTGGATAGCAGCTTATTTAAAGCATTAGCCTCTAAACATAAATTTATTTTTAGCGTTGAAGAAGGTATAATAGAAGGCGGTTTCGGCAGCGCAGTCAGCGAGGCAATAGCAGCCCCGGTTAACAGGCTTGGCTTGCCACTTGATTTTCTGGCGCACGGCAAAAGAGAGCTCTTGCTTGATAAGGCGGGACTAACCTCAGAGGGTATTGCCGGCAGGATCAGAGAGACAGTGAAAAAGAATGGCTAAGATAGATATCAATAAAGAAAGATGCAAGGGTTGCCTTCTCTGTATCAGCGTTTGCCCTAAGGCTATGCTTAAAAAGAGCAAACAGCTCAATAAACGCGGCCTAAATTTCGTAGAGTTTCAGGATACAGGCTCCTGCGTAGGCTGTAGCCTTTGCGCGGTTATCTGCCCGGATTGCTGTATTGAGGTGTATAAATAGAAATAAATTGATGAAAGAACCAAGAAGAAAAATATTGATTACCGGAAACGAGGCTATTGCCGAAGGTGCGCTAGATGCGGGTTGCCGTTTCTATGCGGGCTATCCTATAACCCCGCAGAATGAATTACCTGCCTATATGTCCAGGCGCATGCCGCAACTAGGCGGTATTTTTATCCAGGCAGAATCAGAATTAGCGGCAATCAATATGGTCTTTGGTGCCTCAGCAGCAGGCGCTCTGGCTATGACCTCTTCTTCAAGCCCTGGGATAAGCCTTAAACAAGAAGGCATATCCTATATTGCCGGCGCCCGGCTTCCGGCGGTGATTGTCAATATCATGCGCGGAGGCCCTGGCCTAGGCAATATCTGGCCTGCGCAATCAGACTATTTCCAGGCCACCAAGAGCGGCGGACACGGAGATTACCATTGCCTGGTGCTTGCTCCAAGCACAGTGCAAGAGGCGTATGAACTAGTCAAGCTTGCCTTTTATCTAGCGGAAAAGTACCGCAACCCCGCGATACTCTTGGCAGACGGAATGCTGGGACAGATGATGGAGCCTCTTGTAAAAAATCCCAAATCCAAAATCCCAAACCCCAAAGATAGGCGAAAAGAATGGGCCTTGACAGGGTGTAAAGGCAGGGCCCCGAATATAGTAAAATCATTTTATATGAGAGAGGGAGATTTAGAGAAGCTTAACTTAGCCCTGCAGAAACACTATCAACTTATACAGGCTAAAGAAGAGCGCTATGAAGGCCTGTTTTTAAAAGACGCCCAGATTATTCTGGTCGCCTACGGTACTATGGCGCGCATATCCAAGGTAGCCTTGCATACCCTAAGGCAAGAAGGTATAAAGGTTGGGCTTATCAGGCCCATTGCCCTCTGGCCCTTCCCTAAAAAAGCCTTTGCTGCCAAATCTTCTTCGAAAGTGCGTTATCTGGTAGTCGAGATGTCTTACGGCCAGATGCTGGAGGATGTTTTGCTTACAGTCAGGGATAAAGAGCAGGTTGAGTTCTTGGGCCGCGCAGGCGGCGGGGTGCCGAGTGCGGAAGAGATCATTAAAAAGGTTAAGAAAATATTATGAATAAGGTATATAGCCGGCCTAAGGCCTTAAAAGATGTATCTACGCACTACTGTCCGGGATGCGGGCATGGTATTGTGCATCGGCTTATTGCTGAGGTAGTGGATGAGCTAAGTATCAGGGAGCGGGTTATCGCGGTTGCGCCAGTAGGCTGCGCAGTTATTGCCTACGATTACTGGGCATTTGACTGCTCTGAGGCAGCGCACGGCAGGGCCCTGGCTGTAGCTACTGCCATAAAAAGAGTGAGGCCGGAAACAATCGTCTTTACCTACCAGGGCGACGGAGACCTGGCAGCTATCGGCACTAATGAGACTATCCATGCAGCTAACCGCGGAGAGAATCTGACAGTTATATTCATTAACAACGCTGTCTACGGAATGACCGGTGGCCAGATGGCGCCTACTACCCTGATTGGTCAGAAGACCGCTACTACCCCTTTAGGCAGGGACGCGCAATTACAGGGTTATCCTCTGAAGGTCTCTGAGCTCCTGGCTCAACTTCCGGGAGTAAAATATATCCAGCGCACCAGCCTGCAATCTGTGCAGGATATACTAAAGACAAAACAGGCGATAAAAGAGGCTTTTCAAAATCAGATGAATGGCCTAGGATTTTCTTTGGTTGAGATACTCTCTCCCTGCCCGACCTATTGGGGACTTTCTCCGCTTAAGGCCCTGGAGTGGATAAAGGATGTTTTGTCTAAAGAATTTCCTTTGGGAAGGATAAAATGATAGAGCGCATTATTATTGCCGGCTCAGGCGGACAAGGGATCATGCTTTTAGGCAAGGTCCTGGCAGAGGCTGCGATGTTAGAGAATAGATTTGTTACCTGGCTACCCTCCTATGGCGCTGAGGTGCGCGGAGGGACCGCGCATTGCATGGTAGCCGTCTCAGATAAAGAGATAGGCTCTCCTTATATAGCTCAGGCAGACAGTCTGATTATTATGAATGCGCCCTCATTAGAAAAATTTAAGTCCAGGGTCAAAAAAGTCAGCCTATGGGTTATTAATAGTTCTTTAGCTAAGCCGGATAATATTAAGGGGGGATCAATATTGCAGCATCCTTTTACTGACCTGGCATTGGGGTTGGGGAATATCAAAGTAGCCAATATACTGGCCCTGGGATGTTTTCTTAAATATAAGCAGCTGGTGCGGCTTGATACTGTCTCTTCAGTTATCAAAAAATTTGCGCCTGCCGGCAAAGAGGAGCTGATACGAATTAACGAACAGGCCTTAAGAAAAGGAGCGGAATTAAGATGATTCGCGTACGTTTTGCTCCCTCGCCTACCGGGAACCTGCATATCGGAGGTGCGCGCACTGCCTTGTTCAACTGGCTTTATGCGCGGGCAAAGGCTGGAAAGTTTATACTGCGCATAGAGGATACGGATCAGCTGCGCTCTAAAAAAGAGTTCCTGGATGAGATAACCTATAGTTTGGGCTGGCTTGGGCTTAACTGGGATGAGATCTGCTACCAGAGTCAGCGCTTCTCGCTCTATAAAGAGCAGGCTGATAAGCTATTAAAAGCAGGCTCAGCCTATATAGAAAAATCGCCAGAAGGTGCTGAGGCAGTAATTTTTAAGGTTAGCCACCAGAAGATTAAGGTGCACGATTTAATCCGCGGAGAGATTGAGTTTGATGCCTCTAACCTAAAAGACCAGGTATTGATAAAATCAGACGGAACGCCCACCTATAATTTTGCCTGCGTAGTAGATGACGCCACCATGGATATCAGCCATGTTATCAGGGGAGATGACCATATCTCTAACACCCCTAAACAGGTCTTGCTTTATGAGGCCTTGGGATTTAAAGTCCCTGAGTTCGCACACCTGCCGCTTATCTTGGGCGCTGAGGGCGGCAGGCTCTCTAAAAGGACAGGCGCCACTGCTATTAGCGATTACCGAAAGATGGGTTATCTTGCGCAGTCCCTGGTTAATTACCTCCTACTTTTAAGCTGGGCCCCGGGTGAAAACCGCGAAATAATAGGACTCAGCGAGGCTATAAAGTTATTTGATATCCAGGATGTGAATAAGACTGCAGCTACCTTTGACCTGGATAAGCTCAACTGGTTCAACAATCAATACCTGAAAAAAGAAGATCCGCAAAAATTGGCAGAGCAGCTTATGCCATTTTTGATAGAGCGGGGTTCTTTTGGAAAAGATAACCCGGATCAGGCGTATCTGCTTGAAATAGTGAAATTATTCCAGGCTAGGCTCAATACCCTCAATGATTTTGTAGACTGGGCGGACTTTTTCTTTTTAAAAGAGATAACCCCTGAACCCCAGGCGCAGGAAAAGTTCTTGAGCGCCGACCTTTCAAAAGAATTTAGCTTATTTGCCCAGCGCCTAGAAGGATTAAAGGATTTCGATATTTCTAGCATAGAAACGAGCTTTCGGGAGCTGATCAAGGAGCTTGGCATTGAGTCTAAAAAACTGATTCACCCTATCCGGGTAGCCCTTACCGGAAAAACCATTGGACCCGGGCTTTTCGAAGTGATATATTATTTAGGTAAGCAGCGTACCAGGGAAAGGCTTTTAAAATGGGTAAAAAAGAGCTAAAAAGGCATTCCCTTTTCTTTTCTGTGTCTTGTTGCCTACTTATCTTACTCAACGGCTGCCAGACAGTTAGAGGCGCTGTTGGAGGGGCAGCTGAAGGCGCAAAAAGAGACTGGCGCGATGCCAAAGAAGCTGACCAGCGCCTGCGCGAAGTCCTCTGGTAGAGCGAATTTTTAGTTGACCAAAAGCCTTTTATAGTATATACTCTTAAATACAGAAGTAAGCCGCGGAGAAAGAATAATGCTTTGGTGTACCGTAGGGAGTATCCACGCTTTATCCTCAATGACTCAGCCTCTTTAGTTACCCCGGAAGGCCAGGAGATAGCTTTAATAGTTAAAGATCTGTGCGTCAGGGGCGCAGGTGTTATAAGCAGCTCTGAGCTTCAGGTAGGGCATAAGGAAAATATTGTTATTAATGCCCCTTGTTTCTTTGAGCAGCCCTTAGCTAAGGAAGTCAAGGTAGCCTGGTGCCGCAAGATAGACCAGAACCTTTGGCAGGCGGGCCTGGATTTTGGCCTGGCTGATAAGATTAACTTTCCCAACGCCTATCCCAGCCTAACAGCAACCCTGGCGGTTAGTTAAAATTTTTTCTAAAAGATACCTTATTGCTTTAAAATCATTACTACTCCGTAAAGTGCTACGGAGTTTTTTATTAAATTATGATATAATAAAACAAATCAAAATAAACTAAGACTATGCTAGAACTCAAGCCCATACATAATACAACCCCCCCCCAAAGGTAAAATAGCCCTGCTTATATTCAGCCTCCTTTTATTTATCATCCTGGTTGAAGCAGGCCTACGTTTAGGCGGGTTTATTATCCTATACCTTCAAGAATATAAGAACCAGCTCTCTATAAGGCAAAAAGGCACCTACCGTATCTTGTGTTTAGGCGAATCTACTACTATAAGGCAATGGCCTCCATTTCTTGAGGATGCACTCAACCAGCGCCATACAGGCATACAATTTAGCGTAATAGATGATGGGATACCCGGCATTACCACATCAATTATCTTAGAGCGAATTGAATCTAACATCAATAAATATCACCCTAATATAGTAGTTACCATGATGGGGATTAATGACTGGGGAACGTATATGCCTTATGAGATAGTTACTGCCTCTAGAACTATGCGCTTATTTACCTCCTGTAGAATTTATAAACTGACCAGGCTGCTTTGGTTACGTATCCTTACTAAAGTTAGAGAAGAAGGGATTCTTCAGTCTGGAAAAGACTGGCGACATTTAATTAAAATCCAATTAAAAGAAGCTTGTGCCCAGACCGTTTCAGATGAAGATACTTTAAAGAAGGCCATAGAGCTGAACCCTAAAAACGATTCGGCCTACGAAGAATTAGGATGGTTGCATTTTGAGCAAGAAGGTAAGCTTGAGCAGGCCGAAGATTTATTTAAGAAGGCCATAGAGCTGAACCCTAAAAACGAGCGGGTATACCGTGAATTAGGATGGCTTTATCTAAAACAAGGTAAATTATCAGAGGCCGAAGATTTATTGAAGAAGGCCATAAAAATAAATCCTAGGAACGATCTTGTCTATGGAGCAATATCTACGTTATACAAAGAAATGGGGCAATCAGAATTGGCAGAAGACTATGCTAAGAAGATAGCTACTCTGCGATTGAAGTATTATAATTATATTACAGTGAGCAACTACCGTAACCTAAAGGAAATTCTAGGTAAAAGGGGGATAAGGCTCGTGTGCGTAGAATATCCCATGCGTAGCATAGAGCCGCTAAAGAAGATATTTGAAGGCGATGAAGAAGGCGTTATCTTTGTAGATAATGAGAAGATCTTCAGAGATGCCGTTAAGAAAGAGGGTTACAGGGAATATTTTACTGATATGTTCGGCGGTGACTTTGGCCACTGTACGGATAAAGGCAACAGGCTCTTGGCTGAGAATATCGCCAAGACAATCCTAAAAGAGGTGTTTGGGGAATAGGCACCTTTTGGATACCTGCCTATAATTAGCTTGACTCTGTTTTTATCCCAAGCTATACTTTTTATTACAATTCTTGCCCTGTCATCTAATGGTAGAATACCAGCCGTGCCCATTCCCGCATGTATCTATAAACCCGCTCGCTAAATTACCTACCATTTTGAAATGGAGGCGGTATAATTAAAAAGCGTTGGAAAATAGGAGGTAGAATGGATAAGAAAAAGATTACATGGATAATAGCGAGAGAAGGATTGATTATATTGGTAATAGCTTTAACAAGTATGATAACTTATGTAGCGTTTATTTTTATTTTTAATCTACGCCTAAATCCCGCTTCTCAATATCATTATATCTTACCGAGGATCATAGATAGAGCTGTTTCAATAACTTCTATCGGATACCCAATCTATCTACTCTCTCGTTTTATCTTTTGGGTGATTAAGAAGCCAAAGGATAAATAAAACAAAAAAAGAATAGCGCCTCTCCTTATTTTTACCTGCCGCTACGCATAATAGAAACTTTTTGGACACTGCCTATAATTAGCTTGACTCTGTTTTAGTCCCAAGTTATACTTTTTAATATAGTTATTGCCCTGTCGTCTAATCAAGCGAGGCATCAGGTTTTTTATTTTATGCCGAGCGCAGTCCCCCGGAGCGAAGCGTAGGGGGAGGTAGGATATAACGTTTATTAAGATTTGCCCTGTCGTCTAATCAAGCGAGGCATCAGGTTTTTTATTTTATGCCGAGCGCAGTCCCCCGGAGCGAAGCGTAGGGGGAGGTAGGATATAACGTTTATTAAGATTTGCCCTGTCGTCTAATGGTAGGACACCAGACTCTGGATCTGGGTGTCATGGTTCGAGTCCATGCGGGGCAGCCAAGTTGACAACTAACCGAATCATTTCGGTTAGATAATAATTATATGAGGAGGCTGCCATGAAATCTTTTTTATTTGTTTTGATGATCGCTATTTTGCTTATTTTTCCGGGACATGCTTTTTGTGGAATTATAGAAAAAGTTTCTGGTCCGCAAATTGCTGTTGAAAAACTTACAGGAAGAGGCGAGACATACGAGATGAATTTTTCTGGTTGGGTAGGGTCATTAAAATTAGACAGTCAGGAGAAATTGATACTTATATCCGAGTTCTCTAATATTGATGGTAATATTTCTGTAGTAAACGGGACGTATAAAATCTTGAAGATTGACGAATACGACAATAGCATTGATTTTGATTGCGCCGACATAAATGATCTAACCGCTGGCATTGAATGGCATGGTAAAATTTGGTTAACTGATGCTGGTGAAATCAAGGTTGAAATTGTTCAAAAGCAATCTTCGCGAAAATGGGTTAATTTAAGTGAATACGGTAAGAAATTTCTAAAAGACAATAATATCGAGAAACTGGACCTCGGGATTTAGCAAATGAGCAATTATTTCGGTTTTATTGATGAAACAGGCGTATTGCATAACGATCCCGATCAGCGGTTCTTTGCGATAGGTCTATTGAAATGCGAAGATACGTCGGCTTTGTATGAAGAATTACGGACTCTGAAGAACAGAGCAGAATCGAAACTTGATCTTGAGAGACAAACAAAAGGATTGCCCGTAAAGAAAGGATGTTTCGAGTTTAAGTTTTCAAGTATTACTCGTGGCTCGCACGAGTTTTATTATGAGCTAATCAACCTATATTTCAAGTTTGCCAAGTTACAGTTTTGCAGCCTCGTAATTGATAAGACGAATCCCGGAGTAAAAATTGAGGAAGTATTCCCTGATACATGGGAAGCATATATTGGTTATTCCAAGACGCTGATTAAAAATAATATGAAGCCGAATGACAAAATATGTGTTGTTGCGGATTTCTTAGGTAAGCCGAAAACGAGCAATAAATATTATGAGCCAGAGATAAGAATCCTGCCAACCGTTTACAATGCGACTGTATTGGAATCACATGCGTCACTGTTTATTCAACTGGTAGACGTTATGATAGGATGTATTGTGTTGGATTTTAAGAGAAACCGGCAGCCAGAGAGAAAAGCAGATATATTCAAAGGTAAAGTTTGCGATTTTCTAAAAGAGAAATTAGAGTTACAATCTTTGGCAGGGAATTTTACGAAGCATCAACCGAATTACTTTAGCGTTTGGGAGTTTAATCCGAAGCAGAAATAAAAAATGCGAGCCATCGACCCAGTCAACGCCCGCATTTTAAATATACCTTAAGAAACGTTATTTGTCAAGGTTTTTGTTAGATTAGCCCAGTTGGATAAATCCACCTTTGCCACGTCGAACAGCCATTTTAATAATCAACTGGCAATATTGATGTCGTGAAATTCGGCTGGCGACAACTCTGGGCAGCCAGTTTATAACGGCTATGATTTTAAGCCCTTTCTGTAAGGGCATCCAGGCCTGCCAAAAAGGTCATGGTCGTCCAAATAGAATTTAATAAAAAACCACTACTTTTTCAAAAACCAATTGCGCTTATCTTAACGCATAATGCTTCATCTATTGAAGGATGTTTCGTTGAGATGGAGTGTGCCCTAAAAAATGGCTATTACTTAGCCGGGTTCCTCTCATATGAAGCAGGATATGCCTTTGAAGAGTGCCTGCGAGAGGATAAGCAGCATGATTTTCCTCTTATTTGCATGGGGGTATATAACACGCCTGAATGCCTCTCGATACAGCCTTCAGTGGCTTCTTGTAACGCCTCTCTTTTAAACCTACGTTTGAATATCAAACAAGAAAAATACTCTGCTAATATTTCCACGATTCGCAGATATATCGCAGAGGGCGATGTTTATCAGATCACCTATTGTATAAAACTTTTGTTTGATTTTTACGGCAGCCCCTATTATCTTTATAGGAATTTACTAAAAGAGCAGCCTGTTCCATATCCTGCTTATATTGAGACGGATGCGTTTCAGATTCTTTCGCTCTCCCCGGAAAAGTTTATGCAGAAAGAAGGAGAGTTTATCACTACCAAGCCCATGAAAGGCACTTGGCCGCGCGCAGATACATTTGTGTCGGATTTAATTGGGCGCCTGCGTTTCGGATACGATGAGAAAAACAAAGCTGAAAATATTATGATAGCAGATCTCCTGCGTAATGACCTTGGTAGAATAGGATATAACGTTGCGGCGCCGCGCTTGTGCGAGATTACAAAGTATAAGACTTTATATCAGATGACTTCAACTGTCACCGCCTCTTTACCAGGAGAGATATTATTATACCGCCTTTTTAGCGCCTTGTTTCCATCTGGTTCAGTTACCGGAGCCCCTAAGATCAGGGCAATGGAGATAATTAAAGGATTGGAAGGCGAAGAGAGGCATATCTACACAGGGGCGATCGGTTATATCAGTCCGCAAAAAGACCTCTTCTTTAATATTCCTATCCGCACCCTGCTCATCCGTAATGGTAAAGGAGAGATGGGTATCGGCGGAGGGATTGTCTGGGATTCTACTGCAGAAGGCGAATGGAATGAGGGTTTACTTAAGGCACGCTTTGTAACAGATTTGTTCGGCCAGGCAATTGAGCCTGATAGCGCCTAATACCTTGATATTTGGGGTTTCTATTGTATAATAGACTAACTTGCGAGGATGGCGGAATGGCAGACGCGACAGTTTGAGGGGCTGTTGGGCGATGAGCCTGTGAGGGTTCAACTCCCTCTCCTCGCACTATTTTTCTATTTAGTATTACAGCGGTCGTCTTTACGCTGGTCTTTGACGTAATTACTACGTTCCAGCTTCTTGGCGTAGGATTTTAATTCTGCCCCGATCTCGCCTATCTGCGCTACGTGTTCTATCTTGCGCACCTCATTAGTTACTATCCCGATTGAGATTGATATAAGCGGTATCTTTTGGGGATTCCCCTGGCGGTCGTGGGAGACAATATAGCCGTTTTTTCTATCAGTTTCATTATAAAAGGAGGGAGATTTTTTTTCAAACTCCGCGATAATCTCTTTACAGATGCTATCTGCGTTTTGGGGCAGGGTGACTACTACAAAGTCATCTCCTCCGATATGTCCGATAAAATCATCGTGGTTGCCGAACCTATGCGTGGTCTGTATAAGTATGCGGGCTGTATCGCGGATGACGTCATCCCCGTGCTCAAAGCCGTAGGTGTCGTTGTAGGATTTAAATTTATCCAGGTCTACGTAACAGACTGCAAAAAGTGTCTTCTTTTCCAATCTGTTGGTAAGCTCGTTCAATATAGAGACATTGCCGGGTAGCCTGGTCAGGGGGTTTGCCTCTAGGTCCCTCTCGGTCCTGCGTAGGATCATGCGGATACGCGCCAGCAGCTCTTTTGGCTCAAAGGGCTTGACTATATAGTCGTCTGCCCCGGCATTGATACCCCCTACTTTGTCACTAATCTCGCCCTTGCCAGTTACCATAATAATAGGTATATGTCTTAACAGTAGGTCCTGTTTTACTTTCAGGCATACCTGTTGGCCGTTCATCTTCGGCATGTTGTAATCCAAGAGGACCAGGTCTAAGGGCTTAGACTGGATAATACGTATTGCCTCTTCGCCGTCACCTGCCTTTAATATTTCGTAGTTCTCCTCAGCCAGGGTTATCTCCAAGACATCTAATATGTCCGGGTCATCATCAACTAGCAGTATCCGCGGCTTAGACACGCGCCCTCCTTTTATTTCATAAGCGGTAGCGTAAAGCTAAAGGTGCTACCTTTGCCCAGGCTGCTTTCTATCCAAATCTTTCCCTTGTGTGCCTCAATAATATGCTTTACCAGCGATAGGCCTAAACCAGTTCCTTTGACCTGCTGGTTTACGTCATTATCTACGCGATAAAATTCCTGAAAGAGCGACTGCAAGGCATCAGGAGGTATGCCTATGCCGGTATCAGAGATATCTACCTGGACCTCATTGTTTTTTACCTGGGCCCTTATGGTGATTTTTCCTTTTTCCGGGGTGAACTTCACGGCATTTCCCAAAAGATTAATAAATACACGCTCAAGTTGCGTACGGTCGCCTGTAACTGCGGGTAATTTGCCCTTTAGATCGGTAACTAGCTCAACATTTTTGTTCTTACATTGTATCATAATCAGGTCTGCGGTCTTATCTACGATGTCTTTTAAGTCCTGCGCTTCCATTTTCATTACCGCCCTGCCTGATTCAATGCGGGCTATATCTAGGAGGCCGTTTACCATCTGTACTAGCTCGTCGCTATGTAGGTTTATCTTAGCTAGCCTCTCCTTGACCGGAGCGGGAAGTTTGCCTAATTTTTCCTCTAAGAGTATGGCGGCATACCCCTTGATAGAGGTAAGAGGTGTCCTTAATTCATGCGAGACGCTTGAGATAAAGTCGGTTTTTCGCTTACTGTTTTTTTTGACTTCTTCAAGGGCCAGGGTTAATTCATGCGTCCTTTCCTCTACCTTTTTTTCCAGCTCCTGCTGTGCCTTCCAGGTAGTTTCGAATAGACGGGCGTTTTCTATGGCCTGCCCTACTTGATTAGTAAGGATAGTAATAAGTTCTTCATCGCCTGCGGTGACTGCTACATCCAGATTATCCGTACCCACGAATAAGAAACCCTTTTTACCTTCCTTTGGCAGGATAGGAGAGATTACAAAAGAATTAACTTTGAAGATATGGCTTAATTTATTTTTATCTATTTGTGAATCTTGCTGTAACAAAGTAGAAGAAATAGCCCTTTCTTTTTTTATCAAATCCAGGTATTTATCCTGTTCTGAATCTATAAATGATTTGATGATGTGCCCCTCGTTCTCGAGGTAGCCTATGCTTAGATGAATGATAAACTTGTTCTCTTTTTCATGCCAGAGTAATACGCAGGCTTTTTCGAACCCCAGCTCTTCTAGGCATGAGGCAGTAATCCTGCGGAATATCTGGCCTTCCTCTAAGGTCGTGCTTAAAGAGCGCGAGAGCCTTTGTAGGGCATAGAGTCCGGAGATCTTTTTATCCAACTCTTCCTGGGTTTTGTTGAGCTCCATATCTGTGCGCACGATAAGCTTGGCCTGCCCGTCCATTTCTTCCAGCGAGCGGGTTAATTTATCCGACTTTTTCTGCAACTCCCTAGACTTATTTATAGTAAAGAAGAGCCCGATAGCCATTCCGGCAATAGCCAGTATGTTTATAAGTTTAAGCGAGCCCGTAATTATATTAAGTATTACCTCAGGGTTATCCATATTTTTTAGCCTCCGAAAGCTAATATGGCTATGGTCTGGTTATGAAAATACGCTTGGCCTTGGTAGCTTACTGCCTGTAGCGGGGCCTGTTCTCCGTAAGTGTAAAGGCCTATAAAGGGAGTCTCCGAGCCCAGCCCTTCTTTAATAATATCCACTTCTTTATCCGAATCTTTTTTAAGCAGCATATAACGCGAAGTTGAATTAAAAACCAGGGCAAAGTTGCGCTGCTTCCTTTTTTCTAGCGGGGCTATCTGTCCATAGAGCGCTTTTTTTGCCTCTTCTGTAGCCTGCTGGGTGGCATTCAGGCAGGATTCTTTTGTCCCGATCATTAGCCTGATAGAACTGCCTTCCGCGATATTACCATGTAGCCGCATGGAACCGTCGTCTTCTATGGAAAGGATATTTCTTAGCAGGTATTCTTCCTCTCCGGAGAGATATATCCCTATCGGGTAGAGTACAGAGATGCGTTTTAACTCTTTCTTTAGCTCAAGGATATTACGGTTAAGGTATCCTTCGTAAATTTTTACTGCAGGCCGGTCATCTATTTCATATACTATATTTCCAGCTGCCTTAGTGACTATGCGGGGCTTACCCAGGGCATTCCAACCATGCTTAATCCCTAAACCAAAGTTTAATCTACCGCCTAAAATCATCCCGCTTGAGCCGTCGCTAAATATCTCCTGATTAAAGAAGGTATAGGTCCTTGTAAAACGCATATTATCTGATGCAGAAGCCCCTGCTAGGGGGAAGCTCTTGCCTAATCTTTCTTGAAGGCCATAGATAAAATTTGAGCCGTCATCCATTAGCCCGTCGGAAAAGATGACGCTTATGACCCTGCGCATATCCCTAAAGCCGGAAAGTAACTTGTTGCCTAATTCCCTGCCAGCATTTAAAGAGGTTTTAGCCTTGATATCTTTGGTATATGCTGTGTTTAGAGATACCCCGGTAGGAAAACTAAGCAACATCACTGCCAGGCCGTGCTTAAAGACGCCTTGATTGGTAATAATCGCTGCCCCGCTTGCGCCTATTATAGGCGTATGTGCCAGAGAGGAGCTTAGCATTTTTAAGGTAACCGGGTAGGCCAGGTCTATAGAACTAAAGACGATTGCCAGGTCTGTTTTCTCGGTATGCATATTGCTTATGGCAAGCCTGGCTGCCTCTTTTGCTGCCATAGCAGGGTCTTTTTCTGTGCTTAGTCCTACGCTTATATACATGCCTTTTTAAAGAGATACAAAATACGCCTTTTGCTATAATCAGCAGTAATATACACTATTTATTTAGCTAATTCAAGAGGGCAAATAAATCGTTTGACTTAGCCGCATTATTAAATTAAAATAAAGCAGAATTTACGGCCCCATCATCTAGTCAAATGAGCGCATAATTTATGGAGCTCTCGATTAATCGATGGCGACATAAATTATCAGTGCGAATTTGATCCTCCTTCTTTGTTTCGCGAAGCGAAACAGGGAGGACCTTGAAGCAAAAGCAGATTATTCATCTGGCCCCATCGTCTAGCCCGGTCTAGGACGCGTGGTTCTCAGCCACTAAACAGGGGTTCAAATCCCCTTGGGGCTATAGCCCATGCACCGGTTCTCCCGTCTATAGCTTAAAGCACCGAGACGGGATCCCGCCAGAGATCTCTAAGAGATACGGCGGGAAAATCCGGTTGGGGCTATTATGTTACTCAACCGAGTCCTTTGCAGGAGGACCTGGTTGGGGCTATTAAATCAGATACTCATTTCCTCTATCCCGACTACCTTAACCCGGGCGTTATCCTTAAACTCTCCCTCACCCTGCACTTCTAAGACCACCAGGTCATCCGTGCTTACCCCTGCCTTTATCTCTGCATAATCGCTGGTTTTATAGCCCATGGTGACCTTGCGTATCTGCACCACGCCTATAGGGTTATCATCTTCCTCTTTTTTAAGAAGCGACTGCGCAGGTATTACAGGCGCGTAGATAACCCCGCCTTTATTTATCAGGCAGGTAATAGGAACCATCAGGGCATCCTGTAGGTCGGCAATAGAAATCTCTGCGCGGCTAAACATTCCAGGTAGGAGTAGCCCTTCCGGATTAAGGACTTTTATTTTGACAGTCAAGGTACGGCTTTTTCCTTCTATAACCGGAAAGATATAGTCTAGTGTACCTTCGAAGACCACGCTTGGATAGGCATCAACGAAGACCCTGGCCTTTTGTCCCAGCTTAATTTTTTCAATATCTCTTTCTACCACTCCGGCCTCTACAAAAATCTCATTGATTTCAAAGACCGACCCGATCTTATCCTGGGGAGTGACAAATTCACCTTCTTCTGCCTCGCGCGGCCCCATCACTCCATCCTTGGTAGCATAAATATTAGCTTTCTTTAATTCATTTTCCGCCAGGTCCATCTCGCTCCTGCTTTGTTCCAGTTGATACCTTGCGCTCTCTGATTCTAACTCCGCCTCCTCAAGTTTGCTCTTAATAATAGCCCCTGCTTCAAATAGTTGGCGTTGAATTTCAAGTTTTTTTTGGATTGACCTGTAACCTGCCTGGGCTGAATTAAACTTATCCGCGGCGTATTTAGCCCTCAATTGCGCATCCTTGGGGTCTATAGAGGCGACAAGGTCCCCCTTTTTTATCTTTTCTCCCTCGCGAAAGTTTATTTTGCTGACTACCCCGTTAATTTCAAATTTCAGGGTAATCTCAGTTTTTCCTTTAACTGAGCCCATAACCGGAAGCAGGTCCTGGAAATGCACCGGCTTTACCTTAAATGCCCTCACCAGAGAGAATCTTTGTTCTTGTTCCTGACTAGTAATATCCTGTGTCCGGACTTCTGTTATTTGTGTCTGCCCGGGAGCAGGAGCGCCTTTTTCTGCCCCTGGGAATCCAGAGGGAGATTTTAATTTAGCAGGCATTGCCGGGAGCGCCTTTTCTTTATTCAGCTTGAGGCTGGTTTTTATCATCCCCCAGGCAATAAAGACTATCCAGAAAACTAAAAACCCTCCGATTAACCACTGCGGCTTTATCTTAAAATTTAACTTCATATTACCCTCCTTAATAAACCTACCCTTGATATTTTTCTATAATTCATCTGTCGGAAAAATGTCAAGGGTAAGTTCGGACAGATAACTTATGTCCTCACTTATTTTTTACTAATCTTAAGTCCCTGAAAATCATATATACGCAAGGGATAACAAATAGAGTCAGGAACGTGGATAGGGTCATTCCTCCGATTACGGTAATTGCCAGTGGCGACCAGAGGCTGGAGGACTCGCTTTTATCCAGCGCTAATGGTATAAGGCCCAGGATAGTGGTAAGTGAGGTCATCATAATCGGCCTTAACCGGTCATAAGAGGCTATAATAATTACGTCGCGTACGCTACCGATTCCAAGCCTGTGTTTTAAGAAATTAATCCTATCCACTAATACTATTGCGTTATTAACTACAATCCCGCCGAGCATGATTGCGCCTATCAGTACTCCTATGCCTACTGGTTTATTAGTATATCTTAAGGCAATAATTGCGCCTATGGCACCCAGAGGGACAGTAGCCAGTATTATGAATGGCTGTGTTATGGATTCAAAGAGCCCGGCTAGTATCATATAGACCAGGACCAGGCTTAAGATCAGGGCCAGGGTGAGCTCTCTTTGGTTACGGATCATTTTATCATAATTGCCTCCGATTTCCCAAAAATAATCCTTGGGGAACCGAAGGCTACCCAAGGCCTGTCTTACTAAATCTGCTGCTGTGCCTAATGCCTGGCCCCCGGTATTGGCGCTTACTTGTACCATGCGTGATTTATTCTTTCTCCATATTTCGCTGGGCCCGTACTCGAATTTAAAAGTAGCTACCTGCGAGAGGTATATCTGTTTGCCTTCAGGCGTGATTAAGCTGATCCTGCGCATATCATCAAAGGTGCGGCGAAACCTCTCTTCTAGGCGTACAATAGTCTCCGTCTCTTTAGCTTCAGGGGAAGATGCGGTAGCCGGAGAGAGTTTATCAAACGCTGCTAAACTTTCTTTAAGTGTCGTCTCCTCCTGGGTGTAAGAAAAAGCCGGCGCTCTTTGGCTAACTTCAGGCTCTTCTTTGATGCGCAGCAGCGGTTCTCTGTTACCGCGAAAACGCGTAGCCACCAGCCCGCGCATATGGGTATGTATGGCCAAGGCAATACCCTCGGTAGTGAGGCCGAACATTGCCGCCTGTCTTTTGTTGATGACCATATGCATCTCAGGCCTGCCTTCGCGCATCCTGATTTTAGTATCTGTGAATTTAGGTATAGCCTGGATGCGCTGCGCTACCTGTATGGCCATTTTCTTTAAGATTTCGTAATCGTATCCGTATAGCTCGATAAGGACTTCTTTTGTGCCGACCTCTTCAGGCTCTTCGTAGTAAATAAAGGCCGGCTCAAGTTTTTCTGTGAGCGGCCGCAGCTCGTCCATAATCTGTGTAGTGGTTTTCTTTCTCTTGTTTAACGGAAGCAGCTCCACATAGATCTGGCTGGACCAGGGCTCTACCTTGGAAGAGGCAGTCTTGACTTCCGGGAGCCTTGAGATCAGGCCTTCTACCTTAGCCACTACCTTATCCGATACTTCAATCCTTGTGCCGGTAGGCATTTCAATATGGACGGTAAACTTATTTTGTTCGGCAATGCCGATAAATTCCCTTTCTAGTTTTTTTGCCTCTTGCGCAACGCGCACAGAAACTAAAACTGCCAGGATGATAATAATATAGCGCAGCGAAAGGCAGACGGAGATAGATTTTTTATATAAGTTTTGAAAGAACTCTATAAAATTAAATTTCTTTTTTACTGGTTCTTCCGGCGGGGTATCTATAGCTATCGGTTGTTGCGGGGGCTTGACCTTAAAGAGCAGGCGTGCTGATAACATAGGCACTAAGGTCAGGGCAGTTAAGAGAGAAGCTATTAGAGAATAAGCGATAGTCAGGGCGATCCCGCTATAAAGCATGCGGATCTCCTGGTTAATAAATACCAGCGGCAGGAAAACCACTATAGTAGTAGCAGTAGAGGCAGTGATAGCCAGGAACATTTCATCTGCTGCGCCGATAGAGATTTCTTTTGCTGTTTCTCGCGGATGAAAGGCTGCCTCTAGGACTCTATCTGGGCCACTCATTAGCTTATCACGCTTTTTCAAGATATTATCCAGGACCACAATAGCGTTATCCACCAGCATCCCGATACCCAAGGCCAAGCCGCTTAAAGTCATAACATTTACCGTAAGGTTGCTAAAAAACATGAGGCTAAAAGTGAGCAAAACCGAGATAGGAATACAGGATGAGATGATAATATTAGTGCTGATTTGTCTCAAGAATAAGAAGAGGACTAAAAAAGCAAAGAGGCCTCCTATATTAAGCGATGACTTAACCTGCTCCACTGCCTGCTCTATTGATTCTGCTTGGTTAGAGGTAATAATGATTTTTACGTCTTCTTCAAGGAGCGGCTCGATGAGCGCCAGTTCCTTTTTGATTTCTTTAGCTATTTTGACTGTGTTAGCGTTAGACTCCTTTTGTACGTAAATAGAGACTACCGGTTGGGCATTGAGTCGGGCAAAGGCTACTGGGTCAAGATAAGAGTCTTTTACCTGCGATACATCTTTGAGGCGGATAACCGAGCCTTCCTTGGTGGTGGCTACTGCCATATTTTCGATATCCTGCAGGGTTTTAAACTCTCCGATTGTACGGATCAGGAATTTATCTTTGGCCCGCTTTATCTCTCCCGCAAGGAGATTAGCGTTATTCATATTAATGGCATCTACCACGCTGTTTATAGAGAGGGCATAGGCCTGTAGCTTACGCACATCTATTTCAATAATGATTTTTCCCTCTCTGCCTCCGGCTACTTCTGCGCGGGCAACCCCCTCAACCCTTTGGATGCGGTCCTTGATTCTATCATCTACGACCTTGCGTAGCTCTTCTGGGGTGCGGCTTTCGCTAGTCACTGCCAGGATCATCACCGGCACATCCATATACTCGTATTTAGCTATAACCGGTTTTTCTATTTCAGGGGGGAGCTTATTGCGGATACGGCC
>VGKF01000006.1 GCA_016867175.1 Candidatus Omnitrophota bacterium
GGACACTTTTAAGGGGGTTTAAGAACCGTCCCTTACTTACTTGGTTTAGCGCTGCCCTGATTCTCTCCTTGTTTTTTTTATTCCTCGCTAATAAGGGTAACCCCAAGGTTTATATACAAAAGCTGCGCAACGGCCATTACCGGCTGATGGTCCAGCAGAGGCCTTATTTAGTAAAGGGCGTCTGCTATAGCCCCATCCCTATAGGTAAAAATCATGAATATGACTGGTGGTCTGACCCCAGTAAGCCCTGGCTGGTAGACGGCGAGCTGATGCAGAAGATGGGGATTAACACGATCAGGCTTTATCAGGCGCATGAGAATGCGCAGGCGGTAAGGACAGTTATCCGTGACCTCTATCAACGCTACGGCATCCGCACCATCCTGGGGCACTGGCTGGGTTTCTGGGAGTATCCCTGTCCTTTATATGCGGATAAGTCTTTTCAGGAGAGGATAAAAAAAGAAATCTTAGAGATGGTCTCACTCTATAAAGACGAACCGGGGCTGCTTTTGTGGATCTTAGGGAATGAAAACAATTATACCTGTATGGGCCAGCTGAATCCCTGGCCTTCAGAGGAGGTTGATAAAGAGGCTGACCCTGCAAAACAAAGAATGCTGCGCGCCAAGATATATTATTCTTTTGTCAATGATATTGCCAGGGATATCCACCGCATAGACAAGAATCATCCCGTAGCCTTAGGCAACGGAGAGCTGGTAGGCCTGGATATCGCAAGCACGGTCTGCCCGGATATTGACCTGGTTGCCTGCATCATCTATCGCGGAAAGACCTTCGGGAATATTTTTAAATACTTAAAGGCAACCTTCGATAAGCCGATCCTACTCAGTGAATTCGGCGCAGATGCATATGACGCCTATCTTCAAAAAGAAGATCAGAATATGCAGGCATTTTTTCTGGAATCACAGTGGCGCCATATTTACGAAAATACAGCCAATAACAAAAAAGGCGCTGGAAACTGTATCGGCGGGACTATGTTTGAGTGGAACGATGAGTGGTGGAAGCATAACGAATCAGACCCCTCAACCTGGGATATTCATGATACGGGATCAAACTGGTCTAACGGCAGTTACTATTTCGATATCCAAGTTAAGGACAACAAGAATATGAATGAGGAGTGGTTTGGCCTGGTAGCGCTCTCTCAGGATCTGGAGAACGGCCTGAACAAGCGCTCACCGCGCAAGGCCTACTATGTAGTTAGGGAGTTCTGGAAGAACTCTACGGCAGGAGCTAAAAAACAATGAAGACAAAGGCCCGGATAATTTTAAGCCTGTTCTTATTCTGTTCTAGCCCAGCAGTCTTTGCCCAGCAGGATAATAAATTAGTGAATCTCACCAAGCAGATTATAGAGTCCAGGGTCAATACCGAGCTTTATGCCGGTTTTGATGAGTTAAAGGAGATTTATTTTAAAGACCACAGATATACCGATTTTGTGGAGTTTCTACTCTCGCTTAATAAACAACGCAAAGAACTGGAGCCTTTTACGGATTATTATATTGCCCTTGGGCGTTATCAGCAGCTTAAATACCTGGAGGAGTCTCAGGGTTGGGATGAATATTTTAGCCAGGGTAATTTATACAGAGACCAGATAAGCTCGGGCTGTCAGAGGGTAATCAAGGCTACCAGCCCTAAAGATAAGCTAAATGTTGGCGCCAGGCTGATACTTTGGAAATATCACCAGGACCAGCAGGATTCTTTTGCTCAAGAGGCCTTGGCCAGCCTTATGGAAGGTGTTTTGGAATACGCAAAAGAGGCTATGGATTTTGTTCCTATTAAGCAGGCAGCAGATGAACTTTCCTCATACAACGAAAAGGCCAAGGCCAAGGAGCTTTATCTGCTTTATGTAAATAAGCTAGTGGGTTACGGCCGGGTTACGGATGAAGAACTAAAAAAGATTGCCGCTGGTTTTTACCATGAGAAAAACCTAGAGCTCTCCGAGACGATCTATGATATTTATCTGGAAAGGTTAGCAAAGGGCCTGTCAAAGGAAAAGTTTTTGGCGGCTATGATAGAGGTCGCCAGGCAATTCTCTTATAAAGAAGAAGGGCCCATGGATGCTGCTTATGCCGAGAAGGTTTTCCAAAGGATAGAAGGGATAGGCGGCCAGGAGGCCTTTAATGAAGAGTTAACCTACTTACGCGGCTTTACCCTGGAGAAATCCAAGGATTATCCGCGGGCCGGCGCAATTTATCAACGCGTATATGACCGGTATCTGACCGGGGTCCACCGCGACGAAGTAGAATTTAAGTTAGGTATTATTCATACCTACATATTTAGGGATATAGAAAGCGGAAGGAGTTATTTTAGCAAACTTTCTCAGAGGGCAATCCCCAGCCCGCAATCCATATCCAGCCTTTACCAGTTAGGCCTGCTTGCGCAATGGCAGAACGATCCTGTTAAAGCTAAAGGGTATTATGATGCGCTTCTGGCTTCTACCGGAGGTAATTTTCCCGAAACCGTTGCCTTGGCAAAAGAAAGGATCAAAGAGCTTCTTGAGTCAAGGCCTATAGAATATAACCTGCGCACATTTTTGGATGTTTCTCTGCGTCCGGAAAACTCTATCTTTGATATGACTAGGACAGATTTACGGGCATCTCCCTACAAAACAAAGACAGACCATGATGTGCTAGTAAGGTCAGAAGCCATGGGGTTAGAATCAGGGTGTATGGACGTTGGGGTACAATACCTCTGGTCCGGCCACTTGGGTACGGAGAGGCCGGCCACAGAGCAATCAGCATTCAAAACCTCCTATATACATAATGGCACTAAGGAGATAAACCTGGTGGTAGTCTCGCCTTCAGGTATTATTGATAGAAATATCGATATGGTAGATGTTTATCCCGCACCCAGCCCCGCGCTTTACGGGGCGGGCGGGATCCCGCTCCATAAGAGGAACCAAGCAGCCAGAAATCACGGCGGTTAAGCCGTGGAGCTCCATTAGTTCTTTAAAATACTTGACCTAGGTTAATTTTGGTAGTATAAACAAGAAAATTGCCTTCGGCAATAACTTAATGCAATTTTCGAAGTGGTATAAAGGTTTATACTTTCCCAATACCACAAGAAAAGTTATTTAAGAAATTAAAAATCCCCTGAAGAAGGCCCTCCTATGCGCAATGTAGACCTGCACAAAGATAGGCTCAGCGAAAAAGAAAGACGTAGTATCGAGATACTGGAGATCCTGCGGCGCCGCGGCCCTATCAGCCGCCCTGATATCTCTAAAGAGATGGGCATTAACGTAGTAACTATCTCTAACTACCTGGATGATTTTATAAAAAGCAAACTGGTTAACGAGAAGGAATTAGATGTTTCCGAGGGAGGCAGAAGGCCTGCGCTCCTTGATTTGAATCCTCAGGGTGGTTATGTGATCGGAGTAGGGCTAAATCTTATGAGCATGGTCGGCCTTTTGGTGGATATAAAGGGGAATATCATTACCAAGGCCCAGATTGCCCGGCCAAAGGCTTCGGTGAAGGAGATAGCTGAGTGTTTGCTCGATATCATACGCCAGATACTCAAGCGCTCTAAAGAATATACAAACGATATCCGCGGCGTGGGCATAGGCATGGCCGGGTTAATTAATAAGAAAAACTGGTCAGTGCACTGGCCGCAGAAGACAGACCATAATTATACCTACGCCTCTGTGGACCTGCCCCTGGGGGAATTAGTAGAGAAGGAATTTAACCTGCCTGCCTTGGTTGAAAATGACGCTACCTGCGCCTGTTTCGGAGAGCACTGGCTGGATTTAAACCGGGAGCTCAAAAACTTAATTTATATGTTCTCCGGAGTAGGCTGTGGTATAATGATTAACGGCGAGGTTTATACCGGTACGCAGGGTTATGCCGGAGAGGTTTCTATTTACAACTACAAAGAGGAGGATCTTTTTAACTGTAGCCTGGGCGGAGGCTGCTTCCTTAAGCGCTGGGAACTAGATTTAGGGATCGTCTCGGAAGTAGAGGCAATACTCAGCCGCGATAAGGCTAAGGCAGAGAGGTTCTTTAAGATAGCCAACACTTCAAAAGATACTATTGACTTAAAAAGTATTTTTCTTGCTGCTAAGGAGCAGGAGCCGGTCTCTTGCGCTACCCTGGATAAGGCAGCCAAGAAATTAGGCATTAAGATTGCCTACCTGGTGAATCTTTTAAACCCGGAAGTAGTGGTAATCGGCGGCGGCCTTGAAGAGGCAGGAGAGGATTTCTTGAATAAGGCTAGCATCGCCGTGCGGGAGTGGTCTTTTAGGGAAGCCACTGCGGACTTAAAGATTATTTATTCCAGATTAAGAGAGAACGCGGTAGCCCTGGGAGCAGCGAGCCTGGTTACGCGTAAGATATTCGCCGGCCTATTGTAAAGGAATACGGTGGACGACAGAACTAAGCTTATTATAATCATCTTTTTAGCAGTTGTCTTATTAATCAGCCTGGTTGTTAACCTGCAGATTTACGGAGCCAAGAAGACAGTAGAGCAGGAACTTGGCTATGCCAAGAGCGAAAACGAATTACTCTCTAAGAAATTTCAAGAAAGCCGCAAGGAGAACAAAGATCTCCAAGAAAAGCTGGATACCCTAACCAGCGAACTCGATAATATCTCCCAGGATAATGAAAAGCTCCAGAGGAAGCACGATGAGATGACCAAGAAATACGACGCGCTGCTCGTGGAAAAAGAAAAACTGGATGAGAAAATGAAGGGGCAGGCAAGCCTGCTGCCGGCTGCACCCTCAAAAGAAGAAAACACCTACTGGGCTGAGTTAGTAAAGGAGAAGACAAATCTAGAGCTGCAACTAAAGACCCTTAAGGCCGGCAATGAACAGCTCAAGAGCGAGAAGGGCGCGTTAGAGGTTACCCTAAGCAATCTTATGCGCGAAAAGCAGGACCTGCAGGAGCAGTTCCGGTATCACCAGAAGATGCTGGATAATATGGCCTCCGAATTTATCTGGGAGAAGAACGCCAGATTCCAGATGCAGGATAAGCTGGCACCCATAAAGAACGAGAATGCGTTTTTGAGGAGGCAGTTAAGCATAGCCAGCAATAATAAGGCGAAATTACAAAAGAAATTAGAGCAGCTCACCGCCGAGAAGAATATCCTGGAGCGCAGGATTATTGAGATTGAGATATTTTTAAAAGACAGGCTCTCGGGTATGGGAGATGTGAGGCAGCAGGCAGAAGAGTTGTTAACTCAGCCCAGGGATACGGGGGCGCAGTATAAAAAAGAATCAGTAGAGCTACCGCAGATAGTGGTACGTCCTCAATCAGAAACCACTTCCTATAGAGACTCGCAGGACCCATTCTTTTTCGGCAATATTTTAAGCGTCAATGAAAATAATAATTTCGTAGTTATAGATTTAGGCGAGAATGCGGGTGTGCGGCCTGGACAAAAATTCCAGGTTTACCGCGGCAATGAGGTGATCGCCAACATAGAGGCTATACAGGTACGCAAAGATATTTCCGCCTGCGATATAAAGAAACAATCTATCTCTATACATGCGGGAGATAAGGTAAAATGAAGTCCTTATTCCCGGAGGGGACAAAGAAGTGCGTAAGAAAAAAATAAATTCCACAACCGTCTCAATAAATGACGTTGCCCGTTTAGCCGGGGTTTCCATAACCACGGTTTCCCGCGTAATCAATAAGAGCCCGTCGGTCAAGAGGAAAAACCGCTCCAGGGTCTTAGACGCAGTAAAGCAACTTAAATTTGAGCCTTCTGTGCTCGCGCAGCGCCTGGCTACCGGAAAGAGCAATGTGGTGGCCTTGCTCATCCCGCGCTACGAGGGCATATTCTATTCTTTCTATGCCCTGGAGCTGATACGCGGTATAGGCACGCTTTGCGAGGCGTTAAAGTTAGACCTGCTCCTGCATCTTACCGAGGTCAATGCAACGCTTAGCCTGCAAGGTATAGGCGGGATAGTCTTCGCCGATATTATCGGCAATAAGTCGCAACTCCAAGAGGCCCTAGCTAAGGGCATCCCTTCGATCGTGATCAATAACCGTGTCCAGGATTTAGAGGTTAGTAGTATCTCGGTGGATAATGTTGGGGGCGCAGAGAGTGCGGTAGATTATTTGTGTAGCCTAGGGCACAAAAATATAGCGCATATCACCGGAGACCTGGTAACGCAGGCATCCCTCCAGCGCTTAGAGGGATATAAAAAATCCCTGAAGAAAAATAAAATTGAGCTTAACCAGGAGTATATCGTTAAAACCGATTATTCGCGCGGACAGGCGCGCCAGGCAGCGGAGAAACTTATCCAGATGTCCAGCCCCGCAACAGCGGTGTTTGTGGCCTCTGATTCCATGGCCCTGGAAGTAATGGCAGTGGCAAGGGAGCTGGGTAAAGATATACCCAAAGATCTTTCAATCGTAGGCTTTGATGATAACCCCTCAGGTCTTTATGGGCCGGTGGCCTTGACTACCGTAAGGCAACCCCTGGTGCGTATGGCCCAGGAAGGCGTAAAAGAGCTGAACTCTATAATGCATGTTGATAAAAAGGCCCCGATAAAAAAGATAGTCCTTCCTACAGAGCTGGTGATCAGGGAGTCCTGTCGTCCCCTCGGATCCTAACACAATTTGTTGTGCCCTATTCTAACGCATACACAATATATAGTATTTTTCTATTGACAAACTCAAAGAGAGGGTTTATAATTCTGGAGCAACTATAAACCTCAAGTCTTTTTAAATTAGGAGAAAGAAATGTCACTGAACTTATCAGAGAATGCGCTTAAGGTACTGGAGAGGAGGTATCTGAAGAAAGACGAGGCAGGCCATGTTATCGAGACCCCGCAGGAGATGTTTAGGCGCGTGGCCTCTGCCATAGCCGGGGCAGATAAGCTATACGGTAAGAGCGATAAAGAAGTAAAGGAACTGGAGGATTCATTTTACAATATTATGTTCGCCCTGGAATTTGTCCCTAATTCTCCCTGCCTTATGAATGCGGGCAAAGACTTAGGGCAGCTCTCCGCCTGCTTTACCCTGCCTATCGATGATTCTATGGATTCCATCTTTGAGACCTTAAAGGCGACCGCCATGATACATAAAAGCGGCGGCGGAACTGGTTTTTCTTTTTCCCGGCTGCGTCCGAAAAACTCGGTAGTAAAAACTACCGGCGGAGTTGCCTCCGGCCCGGTCTCTTTCATGAAGGTCTACGATGCGGCAACCGAGGCGGTCAAGCAGGGAGGCACCAGGCGCGGGGCAAATATGGGGATTTTAAGAGTTGACCATTCCGATATAATGGAGTTTATCACCTGTAAAGAAGATAATAAGGAAATCAATAATTTCAACATCTCTGTTGCCGTCACCGATGATTTTATGCAAAAATTATCCAAGGCAGAGGAATATGATTTAATTGACCCCCATGCCAAAAGCGTAGTCACGAGTATTAATTGTAAGGATGTCTTTGATTTAATAGTCAGGCAGGCGCATAAAAACGGCGAGCCGGGGATTATTTTTATTGACCGTATTAATCAATATAATCCTACCCCGCAATTAGGCGCAATCGAAAGTACCAACCCCTGCGGAGAGCAGCCGATTCTGCCTTATGAGAGTTGCGACCTGGGTTCTATAAACCTTGCCAGGTGTTATAAGAAAGTCGCAGGATGGCGTTATGAAATAGACTGGGATAAGATCAAGGAAGCCACACGCCTTGCGGTTTATTTCCTGGATAATCTTATAGATGTAAATAAGTTTCCGCTCCCTGCAATAGAGGAGGCTACTAAGCGAACGCGTAAGATCGGCCTGGGCGTTATGGGTTGGGCGACCCTTTTGATCCGCTTAGGTATACCCTATGATTCCGAAGAGGCAATCGCCCTGGCCGAGGAGATGATGAGTTTTATTTTAAAAGAGGCAACTAAGAAATCAGAAGAGCTGGCTTTAGATAAAGGGGTCTTCCCCGCATTTACGGGTAGCGCATATGATAAGGAAGGTGGGCTGCGCCTGCGCAACGCCACCCTTACTACTATCGCGCCCACCGGGACCATCAGTATTATTGCCGGCCCCTGCTCTTCTGGTATTGAGCCTTTATTTGCTATCTCTTATTACCGCAAGGTAATGGATAACGATAAATTAGTGGAGGTTGATCCCTTATTTGAAGAGATCGCACGCGAGCGCGGCTTCTATAGCAAGGAGCTGATGGAGAGGATCGCCGAGAAAGGCTCTTTACATGAGCTTAAAGAGATACCCGAGGATATAAAGAAGGTCTTTGTCACTGCGCACGATATATCCCCTGAATGGCACGTGCGTATGCAGGCAGCCTTTCAGAAATACGTGCATAACGCAGTCTCTAAAACTATAAATTTTGCGCACGAGGCCAATATAGACGATATCAAGAAGGCCTATCTTATGGCCTATGATTTGGGCTGCAAGGGGATTACGGTTTATCGCGACAGAAGCCGCGAAGAGCAGGTTTTGAATATTGCGCGTAAGGAAGAAAAATCCCAGGCGCAGATCTTTGACGCCGGCCTTATCGCCCCGCGGCCGCGTCCTGAGGTAATCAGCGGAACGACCACAAAGGTAGCTACTGGCTGCGGCAACCTTTATGTGACCATTAATACAGATGAAGAAGGAAAGCCCTTTGAACTCTTTACCCAGATGGGTAAGGCAGGCGGTTGTGCTGCCTCTCAGCTTGAGGCTATAGGCCGCTTAGTCTCCCTGGCCTTTCGTTCTGATATAGAGGTAAAGTCAATTATAGAGCAGTTGCGTAATATACGCTGCCCTTCTCCTTCCTGGGAGAAAGGGCAGCGCATATTCTCCTGCGCTGATGCTATTGCCCGCGTTATTGAGAAGAGACTGGTAGGCCAACAACAGCCGGTCGCTGTTGCCGCAGAGGATATGGAGGTAGCTATGAAGCACTCGTCTAATGATGCGCCTGCTCCTCTTGGATTAGGCATTCACGGAGATATGGTGGGTGTCTGTCCTGACTGCGGAGGGACCTTACGCCATGAAGAAGGCTGCATCAAGTGTCAAGCCTGCGGTTTTTCTAAGTGCTAATCAATGAAAAAAATATTGTATATAGTTTTAGATGGTCTAGGCGATCTTCCTATCGCAGCTTTAAACAATAAGACTCCCCTGGAAGCGGCATTTACCCCCCAGATGGACCGCCTGGCGCAAAGAGGGAAGAGTGGCTTGGTGTATCCGGTAGGAAAGGGGATTGCCCCGGAATCCGATATTGCCGTAATCAGCCTTTTAGGTTATGACGCGCATAAGTATTATACGGGAAGGGGCCCCTTGGAGTCTTTTGCCGAAGGCCTGGATATTGAAGAAGGGAACTT
The DNA here is from genome assembly GCA_016867175.1 of Candidatus Omnitrophota bacterium. GTDB lineage: Bacteria > Omnitrophota > Gorgyraeia > Gygaellales > Profunditerraquicolaceae > VGKF01. The sequence continues at coordinate 9,260 of VGKF01000006.1, forward strand.
GGCCCTGCGCGTAAACTTCGCTACCTTAGCCGAAGACGGCAGCTCCATAAAGGACCGCAGGGTAGGCAGGAACCTGACTACAGAAGAAGCTACGGCCCTGGCAAAAGAGATTAACTCAAAAGTCGCGCTCTCTAGTGCGACTTTTGAGTTCAAGAATACCATCGGGCATCGCGGGGTATTAGTAATCAGAGGCGTGCGTTCTCAATTATCCGGATGGATTACTAATACTGATCCGGCCTATGACCGGGAAGGGGTCTTTGGGATAGCCAAAGAGAAGTTTGAAAATTTATTAGCCAGGTCCACAGCCATGCCTGGTTATGAAGGTTCGGCTGAGGCAGTGGCATCCGCAGGGCTTTTAAATGAATTTACCGAAAAATCGAATAAGGTCCTCAACGAATCATTATTGAATAAAAAGCGTATATCCGAAGGCAAGCTTCCTGCGAATGTGATACTCTCTCGCGACGCCGGGGATCGCCTGCCTAAGTTTCCGCCGATGGAGAGTCTTTATAATCTTAAGTTCGGCTCTTTTGTGCAGATGCCGGTTGAAAAAGGGATAGCCCTTTTAACAGGCATAGATATCATCGATATCCCGGAGTCTACAGGCCACCTGGATGTGGATTATCCTATTTGGGCCAAGGTTGCTTTAGAGTCTATCGGTAAATACGACGGGATCTATGTGCACATAAAGGGCCCGGATGAGCCTGCGCATGACGGTGATTACCAGCATAAAAAAGAAATCATCGAGGCTATTGATAAATTTTTCTTCGCTAACCTCTTGCCTAATCTGGATATTTCAAATACCATAATCGCCATAACCGCGGACCACTCTACGGTCTGCGCTGTCAAGGCCCATACTGCCGACCCGGTCCCCTTGTTAGTCTGCGGCGGAAACGTCAAGCCCGACGGAACGCTTAGTTTTTCAGAGAAGACCGCCAGGCTTGGTTCCATCGGAGAGCTCCTGGGAAACCAAATCATGCCTTTCCTTATAAAATCAGCCTCCCTTTAAATCCCAAGCAAATGGATAAATATGATGTCATAGTAGTTGGCGCGGGGCATGCAGGGATCGAGGCTGCTTTGGCTGCGAGCCAGTTGGGATGCTCGACCCTTATGCTTACCCTGGATGCCGGCTCAATTGGCAGGATGAGCTGTAATCCGGCGATCGGAGGGGTGGGCAAGGGTCAGTTAGTTAAAGAGATAGATGCCTTGGGCGGGGCAATGGCTAGGGCAGCTGATAGCTGTGGGATACAATTTAGGATACTCAATGCCTCAAAAGGAGCGGCAGTGCAATCTTCCCGGGCGCAGATAGATATGGAGATGTACAACCGCTATATGATAAAGCGGGTCGCTAGTCAGAAGAATCTTTATCTAAAAGAAGCAGAAGCAGAAAAGCTCCTGGTTCAAGATAGCCAGGTAATAGGCGTCTTAACCGGTAAAGGAGAAAGCATCCTGGCCTCTTGCGTGGTTCTTTCTGCGGGGACTTTTCTCGATGGCCTCCTGCATCTGGGGCTTAAACATCATAGCGCTGGCCGTATTGGCGAATCTAGCAGCCTATCTTTGGCCAGAGACCTAGAAGGATTAGGATTTAGGCTCCTGAGGTTTAAGACCGGCACCTGCCCGCGCCTGGATAAGGGCTCTATAGATTACAGCAACCTGATTATACAGGAAGGCGACTTTCCTCCTCGGCCATTTTCCTTTACCACTAAAAGCCTAAAACAAAAACAGATACCCTGTTATATTACCTATACTAATAAGAACACACACCAAATTATACTGGATAATCTACGCTACTCTCCGCTTTATGCCGGAATAATCAAGGCTACCGGAGTACGCTATTGCCCTTCCATAGAGGATAAGATTGTAAAATTTAAAGATAAAGAGCGGCATCAGATATTCCTTGAGCCTCAAGGCTATAAGAGCAAAGAGGTTTATCCTAACGGCCTATCAACCAGCCTGCCCGAAGAGGCGCAGCTTAAGATGGTGCATTCTATTGCAGGATTAGAAAAGGCAAGAATTATCCATTTCGGATACGGCATAGAGCATATGGTGATAGAGCCAACTCAGCTTTATCCTAGCCTGGAGACCAAGTTGATCAAAAATTTATACAGCGCAGGCCAGATAAACGGGACTACAGGATATGAAGAGGCGGCAGCCCAAGGCCTGATTGCCGGGATTAATGCTAGCCTGCGCGCAAAAAATAAGGAGCCTTTGGTGCTAGACCGCTCCAGCAGTTATATGGGAGTCTTAATTGATGACCTGGTGACCAAAGGGACTAATGAGCCTTACCGCATGTTTACCTCGCGCGTAGAATACCGTTTGGTCTTACGCGAGGATAATGCTGACTTAAGGCTCAGTAAAATAGGCTATGAATTGGGGTTAGTCCAGAAAAAAGACTATACTAGGATGCAAAAGAAAGAAAAGGCTATCAGGAAAGGGATGGCTTTTCTAAAAAAAACTTCTTTAAAGCCAAGTGCTAAAATTAATGCGCGCCTGGATCTTTTAAATACCTCTCCTTTAAAAAAGCCAACTACATTAGAAGAGGTTTTAAGGAGGCCGCAAGTCGATATTCAAGACTTAAAAAGAATAACCAAGATAAAATTAGATATACCGGAATTCGCTTATCAACAGCTGGAAAATGAGGTAAAATATGCTGGGTTTATCAAGAGGCAGCTAGTTGAGGTAGGGAGGTTCAAGCACCTAGAGAAGATCAGGCTTTCCGATAAGCTTGATTACTCCGTAGTCCCCGGGCTCTCGCGCGAGATAAAGGAGAAATTAACCAGGTTTAGGCCGCTTAATCTGGGCCAGGCCTCGCGTATCTCTGGAGTAACCCCTGCGGCAGTATCAATACTTATGGTCTATTTAAGGAAATTCAATGGAGAAAAACAAAAATTACCTTAGCCTTAAAAAACTCTCTCTAAAATTAGGGGCTGATTTATTCGGCGCGGCCGATATATCCGGGATAAAAAATGATTTTCTGCTTTCAGCGGATATATTAAAGAAGATTAAAACAGTTGTTTGTTTGGGGCTAGGCTTATCCAGGGGAGTTTTAGATGATTTGCAGGATGAACCTACGCGCCTGTATTTTCACCATTACCGCACTGTCAATGCGACGCTCGACCAGGCAGCCTTGGCAGTCTCTCATTACATCCAGAAAAAAGGGTTCTTGAGCATACCCATACCTGCCTCCCAGATCATAGACTGGCAGAGTCAAAAGGCGCATCTCTCACATAAAAAAATAGGCTACCTCGCAGGCCTGGGCTGGATAGGCAGGAATAATCTACTGGTAAATAAAAATTTAGGCAGCCAGTTCCGCCTTGTTTCAATCCTCACGGATATGCCGCTTAAAACAGGCCGCCCTCTGCAAAAGGATTGCGGGGAGTGCAGGTCTTGTGTTAGAATATGCCCCTCGGCAGCCATTAAAGATAATCCTGCCGGATTTGACCACCAGGCCTGCCTTGAAAAATTAAAAGAATTCCAGAAGAAACGTTTAGTGGACCAGTATATCTGCGGGCTCTGCGTTAAGGCCTGTAGGGGAAATAGAACATGAGCGTATTGTTGGTTTTCTTCGTTTTATTAATGGCGGCAGGGATAGGCTGGTCTATCGGCGCCAATGACGCTGCTAATTCTCTTGGCCCGGCTGTCGGCTCAAAGGTTTTAAACTTAAGGCAGGCAATAATACTGATTGTCATCTTTGGTTTTCTGGGCGCCTCTTTGCAGGGGTCTTATGTAACAAAAACTATTGGTAAGGGGATTGTCCCCATAAGCAGCCTGCCTAAAGATATGGCGCTTTATTTGGCCCTGGTAGCAATATTCTCTGCCTGCTGCTGGGTGGTCCTGGCTACTTCTTGGAAGATACCTATATCTACCAGCCACTCTATAGTTGGCGCGGTAGCGGGGGCGGGCCTGGCGATAGGAGCTCCGGTAAAGTGGAAGGTGCTTTTAGATATCTTTCTCTGCTGGGCATTTACTCCTATAGGCGCCGCTATCTTGGGCTATATATTTTATCGCGTATTTAAAAATATATTTTACAGGATCATACCGCGCAGGTATTTAAAGATAAGTTTTGCCGTGCTGATTATCTTAAGCGGCTGCTATGTAGCTTATTCCTGGGGCGCTAATGATGTGGCTAATGCCACAGGTGTTATCGCCGGGGCAGGCGTGCTTGATGCGCGCACTAGCGTAATATTCGGAGGGCTGGCCATAGTCTTAGGTATCATGACCTGGGGTTACAAGGTTATTGAGACAATCGGTTATGAAATTACCTCGCTTTTGCCGATTATGGCATTTTCAGCGCAATTGGCGAGCGCCATTAATGTGCATATCTATACGCTATTCGGGATCCCGGTCTCTACCAGCCATTCTATAGTCGGCGCCATCTTTGGCGTAGGCCTGGTTCGGGGGGTACGCGTGGTAAATATGCGCGTCATGAGAGAAATAATTATCTGCTGGCTGGCTACGCCATTTGTTACCGGCCTGATAAGTTTTTTATTGCTAAAAGGGATTGTGATTTTTAAATAAAGCCCAAACTTACGGAATGATAGTGAACGTAAGTTTGTTGGCTGAATTTATCCCCGCTGCTTCGTACTTTTTTGCAGAGCGAAAAAGTACGGCGGGGATTAATTCGCACCTATAACTTACTCACGCTTGGCGTTCGTAAGTTATGTGCTCATTAAAGGAGGTAGCGATGAGAGAGGTCAGGAATATTTTAGGCTGGTTAGGGATGGCAGAGGAGCAGTCTATATTACAGGATGCCCAAAAGCACGTAGAGGAGACCTACAAGACAGTCAGCTATTTCTCCGATGCGGTTGGGGCCTTTGTCCGGGGAGATATAGCTGCAAAGAAAACAGCGATTGAAAATGTGAGACAGAGCGAGCATCAGGCTGATATTCTAAGGGCTAAGATGATTAATGAGCTCTCCGAAGGGCTGCTTATGCCTCCAGACAGGGAGGACCTGATGCATTTTGCCAAGACCTTGGATAAGATTGCTGACTGGACCAATAGTGCAGGAAGGCTCCTGGGGTTCATTGAGCAGAAGCCGCCAGAGGATATTTCAAAAAACATAATTAAAGCTACGGAGCTCATATTCAATTCAGTTTCTAAACTTAAAGATAGCATAAACGCAATCATTAAGAACGACCTGAAAAAAGCCCTTACTGATTGTGAGGATGTTGATCATATTGAACACGAGGCAGATGACCAAAAAAAACTCCTTATTGAGGCGATTATTCATGCCAAGCTTGAGCCTACTAATCTGCTTTTATGTTATCAACTTGCAGAATATCTGGAAGGGGTTACTGATAAGATAGAAGACGCCGCTGACCTGGTCAAGGTCCTGGCAATCAAGTCAAAATAATCTTTCCGTAGGCAACAGGCAAGAATTGCCGTTGACCCTCCTTAAGTTAGATGTTATAATCCAGGATAATAACTATGAAAAAAAGGATTGTTAGCTGGATTAAAGATCAGGTTAATAAAGCGCACTCTAAGGGGATAGTCTTAGGCCTTAGCGGAGGAGTAGATTCCTGCGTAGCAGCTGCTTTAGCCAAAGAAGCCCTAGGAAGAAGGCGCCTTCTGGCCCTAATCCTGCCTATCCATAGCCAGGCTCAAGATTTAACCGATGCGCGCTCCTGCGCCAGGAGGCTAGGGATAAAAACCAAGCTCATTGATTTATCAGAGAGTTACGACAAGTTGCTTAAGGTCTTGCCTGCCTCAGGAAAAATTGCTAAGGCTAACCTGAAGCCGAGGCTGCGCATGATGGTTTTATATTATTTTGCAAATAAGCTTAATTACCTGGTTTGCGGCACAGGTAATAAGGCAGAGCTTAAGGTAGGTTATTTTACCAAATACGGTGACGGGGGAGTGGATATCCTGCCTTTAGGAGACCTGCTTAAAAGACAGGTAAGGGAGCTAGCCAGAGAGTTGGGTATTGCGCAGCGTATTATTACTAAAAAGCCTACTGCCGGGCTCTGGCCTGGCCAGACCGATGAGGCAGAGATGGGGCTGCTTTATCCGGAACTGGATGATATATTGGAGCGCAGAGAAAAAAGGAAGAAGCAGAAACTCTCTCCTGATAAGATAAGAAGGGTAGAGAGAATGATCGCCGGCTCCCAGCACAAAAGGCTGAATCCGCCGGTTTGCCTTATCTAAAATTAAGGAGGAAAGATGGAAGAGATACTGGAGATATTAGAAAAGGATTGTCGCTTCAGCGTTGAAGAGATTGCCAGGATGCTTAAGAAGAAGCCGCAGGCAATAAAGGAAGCCGTGAAAAAATATGAAAAAGAAGGGGTAATCTTAAAATATAAGGCAGTGATAAATAAAGAGCTGATTAAGGATGTCAATGCAGAGGTCCGGGCCCTGATAGAGGTTAATGTTACCCCGCAGAAGGATTTAGGCTTTGATAAAGTCGCGGAGCGCATCTATTCATTTCCGGAGGTCTCCAGTTGTTATCTTATCTCAGGCACCTATGACCTGCTCTTAATCGTCGAAGGCAAAGACCTGCATACAGTATCCAGGTTTGTAGCGGAGAAGCTCGCTCCTTTAGATAATATAAAAGGGACTACCACCCACTTTCTGCTTAAGAAATACAAAGAGGACGGGGTGGTCTTGAAGCATAGAGAAGAAAATAAAAGGATAGCGATATCGTATTAAAAGGCTAAGGTTAAATTATGAGGGATATTATTTCTAAAAAAGTAAAAGAAATGCAGCCTTCCGGTATCAGGCAATTTTTTGACCTGGTGCTGGGGATGAAGGATGTTATTTCCTTGGGCGTGGGCGAGCCGGATTTTGTCACCCCCTGGCAGATCCGCGAAGCAGGGATCTATTCACTAGAAGAGGGCTTTACCTCCTATACCTCAAATAAAGGCCTATATAAACTAAGGCTCTCTTTAAGCCGCTACCTGAAAAATAAATTCGGCCTGGAGTATTGCCCTGATGAAGAGATCCTGATTACTGTAGGGGTGAGTGAAGGCGTGGACCTTATCTTGCGCTCCATCATTAATCCTGGAGATAAGATTTTAATCCCTACCCCCAGCTATGTCTCTTATGGGCCAATGACGGAGTTAGCCGGAGGAACAGTAGGCTATATAGACACTAAGAATAGTAATTTTAAGCTTACCCCCAGGGCCTTAGAAAAGGCAATTGATAAAAAGACTAAGGCGCTCCTTCTGAATTATCCCTCTAATCCCAGCGGGGTATCTTATACTAAAAAAGAGCTGGAAGAATTTAAGAAGATCATTCTAAGGAATAAGCTTTTATGCATAACCGATGAGATTTACGGAGACCTGACTTATGATTTTGGCCATACCCCCTTTGCTACGCTTCCCAAGGCAAGGGAGAGCACTGTTTATCTGGACGGTTTCTCTAAAAGCTATGCTATGACCGGCTGGCGCATAGGTTATGCCTGCGGACCGAAAGAGATAATTGCGGCTATGACCAAGATCCACCAGTATTCCATGATGTGCGTTCCCATAACCAGCCAGATGGCTGCCTGCGAGGCTTTGGAGAGCGGCAGGAGGTCAGTTGAAGAGATGAAGCGCGAGTATAAGAGAAGGAGAGAACTCGTGGTTGATGGCCTGCGCAAGTTAGGCCTTGATTGCGTAAAGCCGGAAGGGGCTTTTTATGTCTTTTGCTGCGTTGAGAAAAGCGGTTTAGGCTCAATGGATTTCTGCCAGCGGCTTTTAAAAGAAGAAAAGGTTGCGATAGTCCCCGGGACTGCCTTTGGCCCGGGATTGGAAGATTATATCAGGATATCTTATGCCGCAAGTACCGATAATCTTAAAGAGGCATTAGCCAGGTTAGAGGCGTTTTTAAAAAGATTAGGATCTAAAAAACTAAAGGCTTATTAAGGGGAGGAAGGGATGGCTAAAAGGACTAAGGCAGATATTTTAAAATTAGTCAAAGAGCGCAAGGTGAAGTTTGTGCGCCTTTGGTTTACCGATGTGCTGGGTTTTTTAAAAGGTTTTGCTATTACTGCCGATGAGCTAGAGGGCGCATTGGAAGAAGGTATGGGTTTTGACGGTTCATCAATCGAGGGCTTTGCCCGCATAGAGGAGTCGGATATGATCGCAAGGCCCGACCCAGACACCTTTGCCATTATCCCCTGGCGCTCAGGAGGAGAAGGTTACAGCGTAGGCAGGATGTTCTGCGATA
>VGKF01000007.1 GCA_016867175.1 Candidatus Omnitrophota bacterium
AGCCTGCCTTTTGAAATAATTACTATTGCGATTATGGTCTTGGGCGCGATCAATTTTAAGCTGCATTACCACCTCTGGATAGGCAATCGTAAGGAGATCCTGAAAAATATAGAGACCAGGACCTTTTTTATAACCGTGGTGCTGACTTTTCTTATTGTTGCTGTGGGTTTAAAACAGTTAGGCTCTTATCCGGGCGCGTTAATTTTATTTCGTAAGGGGTTTTATCAGCTGGTCTCCGGGCACACCGGGACAGGCTTCATGACTATATATGCCCAACAATTCCATCAAGACTGGAACCCATTGGCGCTGGTCGGGGTGATCTGCGCCATGGCCTTAGGCGGCGGGGTCTGCTCCACTACAGGCGCTATTAAGATGCTGCGCATCGGGATCATCTATAAGGCAATGCAGGAGGATATTAAAAGAATTATTCTGCCTCCCAGGGCCATCGTAGTAAAGAAGTTCCACCATATCAGAGAGCTCTTTTTAGAAGACAAACAGGTACGGACGGCGCTTCTAATTACGCTAGCCTATCTTTTATTGTGCGGGGCGGGCGCGATCGCGGGGATGCTCTTTGGCTATCCTTTTCTGGACGCGCTCTTTGAGTCTACTTCAGCCGCAGCTAATGTAGGGTTATCCTGCGGGATTACTAATGTAAACATGCCTTCGGCATTAAAGGTTACTTATATACTGCAGATGTGGTCAGGCCGCCTCGAATTTATGTCGGTTTTGACCTTAGTCGGTTTCCTTGTAGCAGTTATTAAAGGCAAATGAAAAAAACCCACAAAATTATAAGCAAAAAGTTAGGCCGACTGTTTTTTATTTTGGCGTTTGGCGTTTTAATTTTTACGCCTGCGCATGCCCAGCCCTTATCAAGTGCGGAGCTGATTAAAAACTCCCGGCTCTACGACGGCAAAACCGTGGTTTTTGCCGGAGAGGTGATCGGAGATGTTATGCTACGCGGCGATTACGCCTGGGTTAATTTAAATGATGGAGCAGGCGCCATTGGCGTATGGGTAGAGCGCAGCCTAGCCTCCCAGATACATAATAATGGAAGCTATAAATCTCGGGGAGACTGGGTTGAAGTGGTGGGCTTGTTTAACCGCAGCTGCCTTCAGCACGGCGGAGACCTGGATATACACGCGCAGTCGCTGCGTAAGTTAAGTACCGGAGGCCTAGTAATAGAGCGTTTTAATCTGGGCAAACGTAACCTAATAATAGCCCTGGCAGCATTATTATCTTTACTATGGATATTGAGCTCATTAAAAAAGAAGCAGAATCAAAAATAGAATCTGTAAACTCGCTCGACTCCCTGGAAGAGTTACGTTTTAAATATCTAGGCAGGAAAGGGGTCTTGGCTGAGCTGACCGGTTCCATACCCAGCCTGCCTGTTGCGCAGCGCGCTGATGTTGGCAGGCAGGTAAATGCCCTTAAGGAAGGCCTTAATAAGTTAATAGAAACAAAAAGGGCCTCTCTTTCTGGCCCCCTGGCAAGAGAATCTAGCAGGGGTAGTGCGGAGATCGACCTTCCTGGCCTTGCGCAGGGCCTAGGCCAACTGCATCCTATAAGCCAGGTCATGGACCGGGTCTGTGAGATTTTTATGCGCATGGGTTTTACAGTAATAGAAGGCCCGGAGATAGAAACAGAGCATAATAATTTTACCGGGCTCAATATCCCCCTGGAGCATCCTTCCCGGGATGCTTTCGACACCTTTTATTTGGAACTTAAGGCCCAGCTTTTACTGCGCAGCCATACTTCTCCTGTACAAATCAGGGCAATGAAAAAAAATAAGCCGCCCCTGGCAGCGGTGGTCCCGGGCAGGGTCTACCGGCCCGATGCTACAGATGCATCCCACTCTTATATGTTTCATCAAATAGAAGGTTTTGTGGTTGACGAGAATATACGTTTTTCTGATTTAAAGGGAGTCTTAGAAGTTTTTGCCAAGGCCGTATTTGGAAGCGATATTAAGATGCGTTTTAGGCCGCACTTCTTTCCTTTTACCGAGCCCTCTGCTGAGGTAGACATATCTTGTATCATCTGTAAAGGCAAGGGCTGCTCTGTCTGTGGCAGGAAGGGTTGGCTTGAGATATTAGGAAGCGGGATGATCCACCCCAATGTTTTTAGAAACGTAGGCTATGACCCTAAAAAATACACCGGGTTTGCCTTTGGCATGGGTATAGAGAGAATCGCTATGCTTAAATACGGGATTGATGATATCAGGCTCTTTTTTGAAAACGACCTGAGGTTCTTAAAACAGTTCTAATATAATGAAAGTTACCTATAACTGGTTAAAAGATTTTGCGCAGCTTAAGATTGCGCCGGGCCGCCTGGCGGAGAAGCTGACTATGGCAGGCCTTGAGGTTGTCTCACTCAAAGAAATAGCAGGAGACTTTGTTTTTGAGATAGAGATAACCTCTAACCGGCCAGATTGGTTAAGCGTTATTGGGGTCGCCAGGGAGGTAGCGGCAATTACCGGAGCCAAGCTTAAGTTGCCCAGGCTAACCAGCCCTTCTCTTGCGAAGGCAGCGGGCCTGCAAGATTTTGCCATTGAGATCGAAGATAAAAAAGACTGCCCGCTTTATACTGCCAAGATTATTAAAAATGTAAAGATCGCCCCCTCTCCGCAGTGGTTGCGTAAGAGGCTTGAGCTGGTAGGTTGCCGCTCGGTAAATAATGTAGTGGATATTACTAATTACGTCTTATTTGAATACGGCCATCCGCTGCACGCCTTTGATTTAGAGAGGCTGCGGTTTTCCAGCATCATTATTCGTCGGGGCAAAAGCCAAGAACGTATTACTACTATTGACGCGGAAGAGCGTATCGTGGATCGAGACATCCTGGTCATTGCGGATAAGTTCGCTCCTGTAGCAGTAGCCGGGGTTATTGGCGGTATAGCTACGCAAGTAAGTAATAATACCAGAAACGTTCTTCTTGAGGCAGCTATATTCGACCCGCTTCTCGTTCGACGTGGCAGACAAAAGCTAGGCCTGCAAAGCGAGGCAGCCTATAGGTTTGAGCGCGGGGTAAATCCCAAGATGCTGGAGGCAGCAAGCCTTAGGGCAACCGATTTAATCCTTGAGCTTGCCGCAGGAGAATATGTTTTAAGTAGATCCTGTGGCGCAATAAAAACCAAGGGCAACAGCATATTATTAGACCTAAAAGAAGTAGGGCGCATCTCTGGCGCCAATATTCGAACAGCAGAGATAAAAACTACACTCTCTAACTTGGGCTTTAGTATCCGCACAAGGGCTAAGGGTAAATTCCTGGTTGAGGCACCAGCCTTTCGCCAGGATGTTACCATGACAATAGATTTAATTGAAGAATTAGTGCGCATACACGGCTACGAAAAAATAATGGCCAGCCTGCCTGCGCTTAAGCCTCAGCCTATCTTCGGCTCCGCAAGGGATCACCTGGGCCTGGTCAAGAATATCCTGGTGGGCCTAGGGCTAAGCGAAGTGATTACTCATAGCCTGGTGAGCAGTCAACTATTATCCGACTGCGGGGTAAGCACAGGCAGCACCATCTCTATTAAGAACCCCCTGAGCAAGGAGCAGGAGATACTCAGGCCTACGCTTCTGCCTTCCCTTGCCAGATGCTTGGCCTATAACCTTAACCAGAAGCAGGATTATATTGCTATATTTGAGACAGCCAAGGTATTTACGCTTTCTAGCGCAGGCACGCCTCAGGAAGACTTATTTTTGGGGATCGTTCTCTGCGGAGAAAAACCCCTGCTTTTAACTAAGGGCTTGGCCAAAGAAGAATCAGGCCCCAGGCAGCTAAAGGGTATCGCAGAATCTTTATTCAACAGGCTGGATATACAAGGGCACTCTTTTATTAACGATGGCATTGATAAGGCAGCCATTCTGCTTGGCCAGGAAAAGATAGGGGCAATAACTGCTTTAGGCAAAGAGGTATTATTACGTTTAGATATTAAGAATAAAGAGGTTTTTTGTCTGGAATTATCTCTAGAGAAAATCCTGGCAGCTATGCGTAAAGAAAGAAAATTTAACCCTCTTCCCAAATACCCGGGGATAGAGCGGGATATCAGTATTATAGTAAAAGAGGATGCCCCTATAAGAGAGATATTGGCTAGCGTCAAAGAGATAGGCGGAGAGTATCTGGCTGAGTTTAAAATCAGCGATTCTTACCAAGGTAAACAGATCCCCAAGGGGCACAGGAGCTTGACTTTGTCTTGCCTGTATCGTTTAGGGGATAGGACCTTAACCGAGGCAGAGATTAACCCTGTGCATGCGCAGGTCTCTGCCAAGTTAAAAGAGCGCTTTGGCGCCAGTATGCGTTAAGAGTTGACTTTTACCCAAGATGTGCTATAATTTTTTAACAATCAGGATTGTTCTTTTAAAATATCCCTGCCGTGCGCGTTGAAATATTTGATGATTGTTGAACCAACACCAACAAACTGGGCGCTTGGCTCCAGCTACGCTGCGGCGTAGTTGGGTGAGTGTCCACCTGTAACCAAATCGGTTCAGACCATCGTATTCAACGGCACAGTGCGGGGATTTTTATTTCTCCCGCACGCCTAACATAAAAGATGGGCGTGCGGGAGAAATAATCCCGCCCCCCTACTCATTCCTAGGGCGGGAGAGGAAATACCTATGGACCTTTTCACTAATGAAACTAAAGCTAACAAAGACCTGCCTCTCGCAGTGCGTATGCGGCCGCGCTCACTCGATGAGTTCGCAGGCCAAAGGCATATCTTGGGGCCGGGGAAGCTCTTACGCCGGGCAATCGAAGCAGACCGGGTCAGCTCCCTGGTATTATATGGACCTCCCGGTGTAGGCAAGACCTCTCTAGCCTGGTGTATCGCTAATCTTACCAAGTCCAACTATGTAGCTATAAACGCCACCACCTCTAACGTAGAGGAGCTGCGCCGGGTAATCGCCCAGGCAAAACATAAAAAATCAAGCGTCTCTAGCAAGACCATACTTTTTATCGACGAGATACACCGTTTTAACAAGGCTCAGCAGGATGTCTTAATGCCTGATCTGGAGGAGGGTAACCCTATCCTGATAGGCGCGACCGTCCATAATCCCTATTTTTCGCTGGTGGCTCCGCTTTTATCGCGCTCGCTGGTATTTGAGCTGAAATCCCTCAAAGAGGATGAAATATCGGATATACTCGCTCTGGCTGTTAAGGATAAAGAAAAAGGCCTGGGCAGCTTGAAGATCAAAATTGAAAAGAGGGCCTTAGCCTTTTTAGCTAAGGCCTGCGAGGGCGATGCCCGTAGGGCCTTGAACGCCTTGGAGGTAGCTGCTTTAACCACCCCCAAGTCTAAAGAAGGAATTATCAATATCAGCCTGGAGGTAGCTGCGGAGTCCATCCAGAAAAAACCCCTGCTTTATGACCGGGATGAAGATGCGCATTATGATACAGCCTCGGCATTTATCAAGTCCATGCGCGGGACTGACCCTGACGCTGCTCTCTACTGGATGGCCAAGATGCTCGCTGCCGGAGAAGACCCTCGTTTTATCGCCCGTAGGGTCTGCATCGCTGCTGCAGAGGATGTGGGCAACGCCGACCCCTTGGCCCTGGTCTTGGCTAATGCCGCGCTTCAGATAGCAGAGTTCGTAGGGATGCCCGAGGCGCGCATACCTCTGGCTCAGGCCGTGATTTATGTTGCCTGCGCTCCCAAGTCAAACGCAAGCTATCTGGCTATTGAAAGGGCTACGCAGGATATAGAAGAACGCAGGGTGCAGGAGGTGCCAGATCACCTGAAGGATGCCTCCTATCCTGGGGCTGGTGCGCTGGGCCACGGGGAGGGTTATAAATATCCGCATGATTTCACAGGCCATTATGTAAAACAGAAGTATACTAGAAAAAAAGTTAAATACTACGAGCCCCTCCAGGCCGGCTACGAAGCCAAGATTAAAGAGCGCCTGGATAAGTTGCCCTCGGGGAGAAGCCCTCTCGGATGAAAAGGATACTGATATTGTTATTAGAAGTTGTGTTGATTGCGGCAGTAGGCCTGATAATGTACTGGAATTATCGCGACAAAAAGGCAGTCTATCGTCCTGCCAGGTTAATAGTCAATACAGAGAGGCCGCACTTTTTAACTAGAGACCTAGAGGATAATCTGGTCTTTTTCCTCACTAAGCAACTAGGTAGCTATGAGGGCGCCTTCGAGATTATAGAGGTAGTCAACCTAGGTACGCGGGAGCTGGCAGGAGTAGATTATGTGGTTATGACTATAAGGGCTCCGGATGGTAAGCTCTGTCAGGTAGCCTTAGTCAAGAATAGCTATCCCTGGTCAAAATGGGAGGTAGCCTCTGAGCAATTTAAGGTAGAAGAGCCAGCCAAAACACTTTATAGTAGTTACACAAAGGATACCAAATGGATCGAGACTCTTGGCATAACCCCTGGGCAGCTTTATGAATATTACATAAAGCATCCTCAGATGACTCAGGAGGAGCTAGAGTCCTCTTTTGTAGATAAAGTAACCGGGATGCACATATTGCCAGATGATTGGCGACAGAGCGTTACTCTGGCCCCCAATTTTAGTTTAGAGCAAAATAAAGAAAGGGGTTTTCGGTTTATTGCTAATATAGCCGGAGATAATTCTTACGATACCTATTGGAAGGTGGACTATCCCGCTTCTTATTCCGGCCCTGGATACCGGGCCTATCTTTATGATAAAATAGAGCAAAACCACAAATAACAGCAAGGAGGCGGACGTGATTGAGCGCAGCGAATACAAGGGAAAACCAATACTAGTTATAAAAAGGGATGAAAACGACCAGTATCCTTTCTCTTTCGGCCTGAGTAAGGCCAAGCTTATTCTAGAAAACATAGAAGAGATCAAGAAGTTTGTCGAGGAGAGCAGCTGAAAAAAATGCTGCGCACGATAGTCAAGGTCGCCATAGTCCTGGTAGCCTCTCTTTTGTTTTTTGAGCTGCTTCTTAGGCTATTTTGGCAGATGAGCGGGTTAAAGGGTGAACTTTATCAGAAGAGCGCAAACGCGGTCTTACGTTATGAGTTAAAACCCGGGGCCCGGCTTGATATACCAGGTCATTATGAAGGGGTAGCCATAAACTCCGACGGTTTCCGCGGCCCAGAATACCCGCTTAAAAAAGAGAAGAGCCTCTATCGCGTAGTGATGCTCGGCGACTCTGTAACCTTCTCCCGCCTTACTAAATATGAGGATAGCCTGGCGCAGAAAATAAGGCAAGGACTGGCAACCAGCTGCCCGGGTAAAAGATTTGAAGTGCTGAATATGGGGGTAGAGGGATATAACAGCATACAGGAGCTCGAGCTGCTTAAGGCCAAGGCGCTTAAGTACGATCCTGATTTAGTGATAGTGTATTATTGCCTCAATGACCCTGATACTCCTGAGTATTATTTTAAAAAGAACTTTATCAATCGCCACTCACTTCTTGCCCGATATATTTTGTATAGGATGAAAAAGCGCCGCATCAAGGCAGAGAGGCTCTCCAAAGGCATAAAAAGCGACGAGGATAACTACCGTTATTTTTATAGCACGCAATGCTGGCAGGATGCTAGGAGCGCGGTTTTAGAGATGGGAGACTTAACTAATAAGGCCGGGATCAAGATGGTGCTTTTGCTTGTGACTGAGCTTTCGCTTCCGGTTAAGGATTTCCGGGAGGGTTATCCCTTCCGCTATATCCACCAGATACTGGCAAGGGAGATCAAACATAAGAACATCGTTATTATCGATCCGCTTGAGGAGTTTAGCAGGGTAAATCCGGATATAAACACCCTAAGAACCTGGACCTATCCGAATTCCAAGGCCAATGACCTTATTGCCGCTTACGCTATAAAGAAACTCAAGGAAAACAATATTAACTTTTGTAATTAATTATGAAAAGATTTATTTTTTATCTCTTCAGATGGCAGCTAAGCACCCCGATATTATGGCTGGTGGTAAGACGCATGGGCGCGGGCCTTGGCCCTACTGTTATTGCAAACCTAGTAGGAGGGGCGATATTCTTCTGGGTGGACAGGTTTATCTTTACCTCCCCGCGCCTTGAAGTCTGGCATTTGAAAGAAAAAGGGATCTGCCAGAAGTGCAAAAAAGAAGCCAGGTTGCGCAGGCTGGTGCGCTCCGGCAGCTACGACCGTACAGACTCAGAGCCAGTTTTTTTATGTTCTAAATGCTCGCGGGAAAAACTAGCTGAGTTAAAATCCAGGGGCGTTAAAGTCAGCCAGGCCAGCCACAAGGACCATTTATAATATAACTAAAGAGGGATTGAAATGAAATTTGAGCAGCTAAGAAAAACAGTCAAAGATGTTGGCTTCCAAACCTCTCGAGCAGATAACGAGAATTACCTGGAGCTGGTGATTGTAAAAGATAATTTAGAAGAGCTTATCTTAAGGCTGGAGAATCTCTTCGGCCCCCCCCCAGAATCAGCCCTCTTCGCAGGCACAGAAGGCGATAAAAGAATTTGGCGGGATTATTAAGGGGCAGACCCTGTATTTCTGGGACCAGGACTCCTCTTTCATTTTTGTCATGCTTTGGCCTTGGCAGGATGGAGAGCATATTACCATAAAAATGGCAAGGGGCTTATTTTTACTTGAGCCTTGAGTCTATTCATGTTAAAATTGTTTAGTTAGGGGATAAAAATGATTATTACAGAGCAAAAACCCATTGCCCAGATTATAGATAGCCTCAAGGACTATGCTAGTGTATTTCTAGTAGGCTGCGGGGAATGCGCTACTACCTGCAAGAGCGGAGGAGAGAAAGAACTCCTAGCGCTAAAGGCGCACCTGGAAAAAGAAGGAAAGACTGTTTTAGGTATGTGTATACCTTCAGCTCCCTGCGTTGCCTCGCAAGTCAAGGCAGAATTAGCCAAAAATATAAAGGTCCTGCGCCAGGCCGATGCTGTTTTAGTTTTAGCCTGCGGCTTAGGGGCGCAGTCAGTTAAAGATAACAACAGGCTCAGTCTGCCGGTGCTTCCCGGTTGTAACAGCCTCTTTGGCGCGGTTATTGATGCCCAAGGTAATTTCTACGAAAAGTGCTCGTTCTGCGCGGAGTGTGTGTTGGATATTACCGGAGGGATCTGTCCGATTACGCTCTGCGCAAAAGGACTTTTAAACGGGCCTTGCGGAGGGATGAATCAGGGAAAGTGTGAGGTAGACAAGGATAAAGATTGCGCCTGGGTCTTAATCTATAAAGAATTAGAGAAGAAAAACAAACTCACTGATTTAAAAAAGATACACCCGGTTAAAGACCACAAAAAGGCTCTTCGGCCGCGTAAATTGATACTCTCTGCTTGATATGGAACAGCTTCCCTATAACGAGAAAGTCATGGATCATTTTCTGCACCCGCGTAACGTCGGGGAGATCCCTGATGCTAGCGGCATAGGCAACGTCGGCAATCCCGTCTGCGGGGATGTGATGCGTATGTATATAAAGGTAGAGAATGGGGTAATCGTTGACGCCAAGTTTAAGACCTTTGGCTGCGGAGCGGCAATCAGCACCAGCTCCATAGTTACCGAGATGGTCAAGGGAAAGACTATTGAAGAGGCTTTGTCTGTATCTAATAAGGCGGTGGCCCAGGCCCTGGGCGGGCTACCCGCAGTTAAGATGCATTGTTCAGTCCTTGCAGAGCAGGCCTTAAAAGGCGCGATCAAGGATTACTATCAAAGGCAGGGAAAACCAGCGCCTTTTGATATAGACACGCCAAAACACGAACATTAGCTTTTTTATAGCAGGCGATGTTGACAAAAAGACAGATCCGTATTAAGATTCTATTAAGATTAAAAACACAGAAGGAGGAAAGCCGAGAGAGAAAAAGCAAGGTAATATTCGATAAACTTTTTAGAACCTCAGGTTTTAAGAAAGCAAAAATCGTGATGTTTTACATCTCGTTTGATGGCGAGGTTGATACAAGGCAAATGATAGAAGAGGCAAGAAGGTTAGACAAGATAGTCGCAGTGCCGGTTTGTAAAAAGAAGGGGATAATTTATCCCGCAGTCCTGGAGGGCAATGCGCGCCTGCGCAAAGGCCCTTACGGGGTATGCGAGCCTGCGCTTCAAAGACTGATCGACTTGCCCAAGATAGATCTAGTGATTGTGCCAGGCGTTGCTTTTGATAAACGCGGTAACCGTCTGGGGCGTGGCAAGGGCTGCTATGATAAACTACTTAAGAGATTGCCCCGGCGCACCCCTACCATTGGCCTGGCATTTGACTTTCAAATCTTGCCTTCCTTACCCGCCACCACGCATGATGTAAGCGTCAAGAAGGTGCTCTTTAACTGATAGCTAAAGAGCACGCCAGTTGCAAAACCAGAAAGTTAATCTAAAAAAATTTTAGGAATAATTTGCATAAAGGAGGGCAAAAGACACCATGTTAAACATTATTATATATATCGCCATTGCCCTGGCTGCACTGTCTTTAGGTTATATCTTTAGGCGCTATATAGCCGAGAGGAAGATCCAGGACGCTGAGGCCAAGGCAAAGCACATTTTGGAGCAGGCGCAAAAAGAAGCGCAGGATAAACGCCGGGAGGCAGAGCTTGAATCCAAAGACCTGCTTTACCGTATGCGTCAGGATTTTGAGCGCTCTACCCAGGAGAGGCGCCAGGAGATAACCAATTTAGAGAAGAGGCTCACCCAAAAGGAAGAGAATATTGACCGCAGGCTCGATCTTCTGGAAAAGAAAGAAAAAGAGTTTGAGCTTAGGCAGGAGGGCTTAAAGAAACAGGAGGAGACGTTAAAGGTTAAGGATGCCCAATTGCAAGCCCTTATTGCTGAAGAGAAAGAGAGGCTGCAGAAGATCTCCTCGCTCTCGGCAGAAGAGGCCAAACAAATACTGCTTAGCCGCCTTAACGAAGAGCTGAATACCGAGAAGGCGGTCTTCATCAAAAGACAGGAGGAAGAACTACGCAGCATCTCGGATAAAAAGGCCAGGGAGATCATTAGTCTTTCTATTCAGAGGTGCGCGGCAGAGCAGGCAGTAGAGTCTACCATCAGCGTGGTCAATCTACCCAATGACGAAATGAAAGGCAGGGTTATCGGAAGGGAGGGCCGCAATATCCGCGCCCTGGAGATGGCTACCGGCGTAGATGTGATTATAGATGATACCCCGGGGGCAGTGACCCTCTCCTGTTTTGATACCGTGCGCAGGGAGATAGCGCGCTTGAGCCTGGAGAAGCTTATCTCTGACGGCAGGATTCATCCGGGAAGGATTGAGGAGATTGTAGATAAGGCCAAGAAAGAGATGGAGGATAAGATACGCGAGGAAGGGGAGCGCGCGGCATTTGATTCTGGGGTAAACGGCCTGCACCCGGAGTTAATCAAGCTCTTGGGTCGGCTCAAATATCGCACCAGCTTTGGCCAGAATGCCCTGCAACACTCCAAAGAGGTCTCTTTTCTTATTGGCGTGACAGCCTCTGAATTAGGCCTGGATTTTAAGTTAGCCAGGCGCATCGGGCTCTTACATGATATAGGTAAAGCAGTGGATCATCAAATCGAGGGCACGCACGCTAAAATAGGCGCTGACCTGGCCAAGAAATATGGCGAAAACCAGGAGGTGGTAGGTTCTATCGAGGCGCACCATGAAGAGGCGGAACCCAAGAGCCTCTATGCGGTCTTAGCCATAGCAGCAGATGCCATTAGCGCCAGCCGGCCCGGGGCGCGCAGGGAGACGCTGGAGACTTATATAAAGAGGCTGGATAAGCTGGAGTCTATCGCCAACCTCTTTAAGGGTGTCGAGAAATCTTATGCCATACAGGCAGGCCGCGAGATACGCGTTATCGTACAGCCGGAGAAGATATCGGATAGCGATGCCATAAACTTGGCACGCGATATCCGCAAAAAAATAGAGGAGGGCATGGAATACCCCGGTCAGATCAAGGTGAATGTTATCCGCGAGACCAGGGCAATCGAGTATGCCAAGTAGGCTATTATGAAAATATTATTTATCGGAGATATAGTAGGTTCGCCGGGCAGGGAAGCGGTTAAGGAGCTGTTACCGGGGCTAAAGCAGGAATTCAGCCTGGATTTTAGCGTTGCTAACGCCGAGAATGCAGCCGGAGGCTCAGGGATCACCTCTAAGGTCTCCAGGGAATTGTTTGATGCAGGGCTAGACGCGCTTACCTCAGGAGACCATATCTGGAAGAAGAGCGAGATCATAGAGTTTATTGACCAGGAGGAGAGGATACTGCGCCCCGCTAATTTCCCCGAGGGCGCTCCGGGAAGAGGCGCTGCAATATTTAAGACTAAAACTGGCCTTAAATTAGGCGTAGTTAACCTGCAAGGCAGAGTCTTTATGGAGGCCCTGGATTGCCCCTTTAAGACTGGCCGCCGGCTGGTAGAGGAGCTCGCTAAAGAGGCTAAAGTAATTATCGTAGATATGCATGCTGAGGCCACCTCTGAAAAGATAGCCTTGGGTTGGTATCTAGACGGCAGGGTCTCCGCGATCCTGGGCACACATACACATATACCTACTGCTGACGAGAAGATCCTGCCCCAGGGCAGCGCCTATATTACTGATGTGGGGATGTGCGGGTCGCATGATTCAGTTATCGGAAGAAAGATAGAAGATGTTTTAGCCAGGTTCGTCAGCGCCCTTCCCATGAGATTTGAAGTAGCCAAGGATAATGTAATTTTAGAGGGCGTAATCCTGGATGTAGATGAAAAGAGCGGGCTGGCCCGCTCTATTATCAGGATTCAGAGAAAACTATTAAAATAATGAGAAGAGTTATTTGTAAGCCAGGCGCAATACATTTTCTTTGTTTTATCCTGGCCTGCCTCCTCTTTTGCGCTAATTTTGAATTCAGCCTTGCCCAAAGCGAAGATATAGAGTTTAGCGTAGACCTTTCTGCCGCAGTTATTCCCCTGCCCAAAGTTTTTAAACCAAACATTGATTTAAGCGGCCGTGGTTTTAGCCGCGAACTAAGCTGGCCGCAGGGCCTGGCTGCCCAGGAGGTTTTAGATAGCTGGCAGAAGGAGGTCGGATTTTCCGGCGTATACCGGATGCAATATAACCTCTGGGAGATTAATGACCTGGCTAAAAACAGGCAGTTACAGGATAAGTTATTAGCTAACCATGAAGACATCATCAAGAAAATTAGCGGAGCCGGGGGAGTGGTTATCCTGAATATCTTTGGCACTCCTGCAGGCCTAGGTAAAGTCCTGGATAAGAAGAGCCCGCCCTGGGATATGAGGGCCTTTAAGGAATTAATCAAGGGCTACATTAGGCTCTTGAGTTGTATTAAAAAATACAATATTTGGTATGAGGTCTGGAGTGCGCCTGACCTGGATGATTTCTTTTTAGGTAGGAAGCAGGAATACCTGAATCTCTACCGCGTAGTCGCTGAGACCGTAAAGGAGTTGGAGAAAGAATATAAAATCCATATCCCTCTGGGGGGCCCCAGCGTGAGCTGGTGGTTTCAGAACCTCGATGGCAATAATATCATTACCCCGGAGAAAAGCCTGATCTATGAGTTAATCAGGTTCTGCTCTCATTACCGCCTGCCCTTAGATTTTATTAGCTGGCACACTTATACCAGCGATCCTCAGGTAGATAAAGAGCTTACTTCTTACGGAAAGACTTCCATAGCCTTGATACGGGATTGGCTCTCATATTTTAATCTCGCCAAAAATACCCCTTTGATTGTAGATGAGTGGAACTATGATAGCGGAGCTAACTTCCTCTCCGCAAGGCATACAAGAGGTAATATCGCCGCCAGCTATTACCTAAGCCGCATTAAGAATATGTATGAGGCAGGCCTGGACTATCAGGTTCATTTCTGCCTGGAGGATTTTCAAAACAACAAAGAAGGCGTAGTGAGAAATTTGGGGGTATTCTGGTTTGATCCCGAATCCCCTAATAAAGGCGGGCCAAAGTCTATATATAACATCTTTAAGATTATGTCTAATTTAGGCGATAATTTTTTTCCCTTAGCCAAGACTAACAACGAATTTACGGGCAGTATTGTTACCAAATCAGCGGATTCCTTTACCATCTTGCTTTATAATTATATTGACCCCGGGATAGCCAATAACTATCTCTCCCGTAATATAGCCAGCCTTAGCGTAGCCGAGAGAAGGTCCTTGCTTAGCCTGGTCAGCTCCGAGAGGCTGTATAGCATATTGCGTAGAGAGATTGACCCGGCGAGCCTTAGGATTACCGGCAAGCTAAAATCCTTGCTCAAGAAGGCCGTTGAGTTGAATGATAAAGCCACTAAATTTAGCACGAGCAGTCGCATTGTGAACCTTACGCTTAAGAACCTCAAGGCAGATTATCTATATCAAAGATATGTAATTGATGCCTCCTTAGGGTTAGGGGCTGAATTCTCTCCTATGGAGCAGAAGGAGGTATTGGCTGGAGCGCCGTATAAAGAAACACTTACGCTTAGCCCATATTCGATACAGGTTATTCTTTTGAAGTTGAAACCTAAGGTTCCAGAACCCGTTATTACATCTGAGCCGCAAGTTGTAAATGCAACCGTCCAAATCAATAATACCACGTTGATGGCGCCAGTCTCTAATGCCACAATAGAAACTGCCAGGCCGCAAGAGGCGCAGAATCTAAGCGGACTGCCGGATAAGAAATAGGAAGCCTTTAGAATATGTCAGAGCTTTTTCAGAAAGAAACGCAATTAAAAGAAAAGCAGCATATCTATACGGTTTCCCAGATTACCCAGGATATTAAATTAATCCTGGAAAATACCTTTGCCCAGGTCTGGGTAGAAGGAGAGCTGTCTAATTTCAAGGCCCATAGCTCAGGGCATTTTTACTTTTCTCTGAAGGACCGGGATGCGGTTTTGGCTGCGGCGATGTTTAGCCGCTATAATAAAAACCTTAAATTTAAACTTGAAGACGGCCTGAAGGTTATATGTTTCGGCAAGGTTGATGTCTATCCTCCCCGCGGGCAATATCAATTGATCGTAGAGCGGGTTGAGCCTAAGGGGATCGGCGCCCAACAGCTGGCATTCGAGCAATTAAAAAATAAACTGCTTAAGGAAGGGTTATTCGACCCTGCACATAAGAAACCCCTGCCGCTTATGCCCTTTCGCATAGGCATTGTGACTTCAAGCTCAGGGGCTGCGTTAAGAGATATCATGCAGATACTTAAAAAGGGATCGCCTTGCGCGGATCTCTTAATACGCTCTGTGCGTGTGCAGGGCGAAAGCGCCTCTAGAGAGATTTCAGAGGCGATAGCGGAACTAAATGAATATAAGGAAGTGGATTTGATTGTTATCTGCCGCGGAGGAGGAAGCAGCGAAGACCTATGGTCTTTTAATGAAGAGAGGGTAGCCAGGGCAGTCTATAATTCCAAGATACCCACTATTTCAGCAGTAGGGCATCAGATAAATATCACACTCTCTGACCTGGCAGCAGACCTTTTTGTAGAAACTCCCTCGGCAGCAGCCAAGATTATCGTGGATAAAAAGAACGCGATACTGGCAGAGCTAGACGGATATCGGTATGAATTAAATTCCTCTATATCAGAGTTTATACATGGCCTAAAAAATAACCTGGTGGCCCTTAGGCATATGCTTAAGAGCCCGCTAGACAGGCTGCTTGAAAAGGAGCAGTTACTCGATGAGCTTAAGACTAGATTATCCAATAATATGAAATATACCTTAGAGCTTTTGGATCAAAAGGCATCCGGCCTTTTTGCCAGGCTCAATGCGCTAAGCCCACTGGCAGTATTATCGCGGGGCTATAGCTTAAGTATGATATTGCCACAGAACTCGGTTATCAAAGACTCCTCGATGCTTAAGCCAAAAGACTTGATAAAGACTGTTTTAGCCAAGGGGAGCTTCATAGCAGAAGTAAAGGAGGTAATCAAAGATGAAAGAAAAAATAAACCTTGAAGAAGATATTAAAAAGTTACAGAAGATTGTTGATGAGCTGGGTAGCGGAAAGCTCACCTTGGGTGAATCGCTTAAGAAATACGAGGAGGGGATTAAGCTGGCACAGGGTTGCTCTGCGCTCTTAAACGATGCCCAGCGTAAAG